>NZ_JAVTJB010000007.1:0-205394 GCF_031843805.1 Arthrobacter sp. WCS2018Hpa-7 | reverse complement strand
CTCCAGAAGAGCCGGCACCCTTGCCACCCCCAACCCTCAGGATTTCTCCCCATGACTTACCCCAGCCCCCACCTGTCCCGCCGCCAATTGCTGGCCGCAAGTGCCGCCGTCGTGGTCGCCTTCTCTGCCGTGTCCTGCACCCGGACGGAAGGCCCGACGCCGGCCCCCACCCCGGGCGGGCACCGCCCGTCCCCTTCGGATCCATGGCGGCCCGTCGCGCATCTGACGGCGGGGAAGAACTGGCTCAACGACCCCAACGGGCTCGTCTACCACGACGGCACCTACCACGCTTTCTACCAGTACAACCCGCACGGAAACTCGTGGGGCAACATGTCCTGGGGCCACTCCACCAGCACGGACCTGGTGCATTGGGACGAGCAACCCGTAGCCATGGAGGCGAGCCCTGAAGAAGAGATCTTCTCGGGCTGCATCGTGATGGATACGAACAATGCGTCCGGCCTCGGCTCGGCGGAGAACCCACCCATGGTGGCCCTGTACACCAGCGCCTACGGCAAAAACGGCGCGCTGCCTCAAGGTGCCCAGGCGCAATCGATCGCGTTCAGCCTGGACAACGGGACCTCGTGGCAGAAGTACAAAGGCAACCCCGTCCTGAACCTTGCCCTTACCAACAACAATTTCCGCGATCCCAAAATTACTTGGTATGAACCCGGCCGCTACTGGGTCATGACCACCGTGGTGGCCGACGCCCAGGTAGTGAAGATGTTCAAGTCCACGGACCTCCTGCGCTGGGAATTCCTGAGTGACTTCTCCGGAGCCGGCGCCCAAGGTGGGCTCTGGGAAGTACCTGAACTTGTGCAGATGGACGTGGAGGACTCCACGGCCAAGAAGTGGGTCATGCTCCTGAGCATCAACCCCGGGGGCATCGCAGGCGGCTCAGGGATGCAGTACTTCGTGGGTGAGTTCGACGGAACCCGCTTCACCGCCGAAAACGCGGCTGCCGCTGATGCACCGCTCGAGGAATCGCAGTGGCTGGATCACGGCGCGGACTACTACGCAGCAAACTCCATTTCCGGTGCGCCCGGGGACAAGCCCGTACTCCTGGGCTGGATGGGCAACTGGGACTACGCCCAGGATGTGCCGACCACGCCGTGGCGCGGTTCCATGGCCGTTCCCCGTGAACTCACCTTGGTTCGGGGCGGGAAACGGTTTGAGTTGCGATCGGCCATCGCCGGTGCCGCCAAGGAGACGCTGGAACGCTCCGGTGAAGTCAAGAGCAAAAACCTCACCGTAGGGTCCTCACTCCAGGACCTGGGTCCGGACTTCGCAGCCCGGACGCAGCTGATCGAACTGGAGATGGACCTCGTCTCTGCGAGCGAGGCCGGCCTGATCCTTCGGCAATCCTCCGACGGCAAAGCCGGCCTCCGCATCTCCTACACCCAGGAAACACGCACCGTCAGGGTGGACCGGTCAAAGGCCGGGACCAGCAACTTCTCGGAGAAGTTCAGCCCGTTCCATGAGGTTAAGCTGCCGTCCTCCGGGAATGATCACACCGTCCGGCTCACGATTCTCCTGGATGCGTCCTCGGTGGAGGTCTTCATTGGCTCTGGAGAGGCGGTCATCTCAGACATCTTCTTCCCGGACTGGGACAACACCGGATCCTCGGCGTTCAGCTCGGAGGGCGACACGGACTTCACCATCACTTCCCGCGCGCTCTAACGCCCTCCGAGGGCTGGATCCCACCTATTACAACTACCCCTCAAGGCCGGATCCCACACCCCGTTGCCCCTTCGCGGCTCATTGAGGATAGTTTTGACCCTATGACATCCAGCGATGCCGCACTTGAACAACTGCTCACCGACGCCCGCGAGTGGGCTTCCCAGGATCCAGACCCGGCGACGTCCGCTGCCCTGGAGGAGCTGGCCGACCTCGCCAGCGGCGGTGATGCGGGAGCAGCCCAGGAACTGGGCGACAGCTTCAACGGCACCCTGCAATTCGGCACAGCCGGCCTCCGCGCAGCGCTCGGCCCGGGGCCAAACCGCATGAACCGCGTGGTGGTCCGCCGGGCCGCGGCGGGCCTGGCGGCGTTCCTCACCGAAACGGTAGCTGCCGCTGCGCCGGGCACCCGGCCCCGCGCCGTCGTCGGCTTCGATGCCCGCTACAACTCGGACATTTTCGCGGAAGAGACTGCGGCGATCTTCACAGCGGCAGGCATAGAGACGTTCCTGATGCCGGCAGCACTTCCGACGCCGTTGCTCGCCTACGCGGTCAGGAACCTGGACTGCGACGGCGGTGTGATGGTGACAGCCAGCCACAACCCGCCGCAGGACAACGGCTACAAGGTCTACCTGGGACGACACGCAGTGTCCGAAAGCGGGCGCGGATCCCAGATCGTCGCGCCGTACGACGCAGAAATCGCCGCCAGGATCGAAGCCGTGGGTGCCTTGGACTCCATTGAACTGGCAGACAGTGGTTGGACAGTGCTGCCGACGGCCATCGCCGCCGACTACGAATCCGCCATGGCAGGACTGGTGGATCGTGAACACTTCCCCGCGAGGGACCTCAAGATCGTCCTGACGCCCATGCACGGTGTGGGCGGCGAAACAGCTGTCTCCGTCCTGAAGGCAGCGGGTTTCACGGACGTCTCCCTCGTGGCCGAACAAGCCGAGCCGGATCCGGACTTCCCCACTGTCGCGTTCCCCAACCCGGAGGAGCCCGGCGCGCTGGACCTGGCCCTCGCGGCCGCCGCAGAGTCGGGCGCAGACATCGTTTTGGCCAACGACCCCGACGCCGACCGGGCTGCGGTCGCCGCTTTGGACCCCTCGACGGGATCCTGGCGGATGCTCCGCGGCGATGAAGTGGGTGCGCTGCTGGGTGCCCACATTGTGGCCCGGATGGCAGTCAGCGAAGGCGAAGAACCCCGGGACGGCGTCTTCGCCAACTCGATCGTTTCCTCGCGTCTGTTGTCGCGGATCGCCGCGGCCGCAGGGTACAAGCATGAGGAAACGCTGACGGGCTTCAAATGGATTTCACGGGTTCCCGGCCTCAGCTACGGATATGAGGAAGCACTGGGTTACTGTGTGGCACCGGACCTGGTGCGCGATAAGGACGGCATTTCAGCTGCAGTCCTCATCGCCGAATTGGCCGCCGCGGCCAAGGCCGAGGGCAAGACGATCTTCGACACCCTTGATGACCTCTATCTGGTCCACGGACTGCACGCCAGCGACCAACTGAGCATCCGGGTCGCCGACCTGGGACTCCTCGATGCCATGATGAACCGCTTGCGCGTCAACGCGCCGGAAGCGTTCGGTGGCTCCGCCGTCGAGGTCTTCACTGACCTCGCCGAAGGAAGCGAAGCCTTGCCGCCCACGGACGGTCTGTTGTACCTCACCCGGGACCAAAGCCGGGTCATCATCCGGCCAAGTGGCACGGAGCCCAAACTCAAGTGCTATTTGGAAGTCATTCAGGCCGTGGACTCCGCGGCGGAACTGCCCGCTGCACGCCAAGCAGCGCGGACATCCCTGGACGATGTCCTCAGGGATGTCCGCGAAGCATTGGGCCTTTAGCCGGCTTGGCTTAGAGTTCAACCTCGATAAAGCCGTCCACCAAACGGGCGGCGAACACGTCGAGCTTGAGTTCAGGGTTGGTGAAGCACTCCCCGGTTTCGAGGTCGTAGACCTCTTTGTGCAACGGCGAGGCGATGGTCGGCCGGCTTCCGCGGGATCCAATGATGCCGCGGGCCATGACGTTGGCCAGTGTTGCCGGGTCCTGCTGTGCCACAGCGAATACTTCGGTGGGCGTGGTGCGGAACAGGGCAACCTGGCGGCCGGCGATCAGTGCCGCTTCCCCCCAGGCCACTTCGAGCTCATCCACCGGGCAAACGATGTGCCACTCGCCGGTGGTGGCCAGGTCCTCGGCACGGTCCAGAATTACGGTCATTTCAGCCCCTCTCACTGTGTCCGGGTGGTGGCTTTTCGCACCGTCACTCCCCCGGACCGGGCCACGCTTGCGGCCACTCTTCCACGCTAGGACCCGGGTGTTTCATCAGGTGTCCGGGTTTGTGTCCAACGCGTAAAAGAGACCTCACACCCCACGAAATGCGTTTGTGATGCAGAAGTTAAGATCACGAAACATAAGGGAAACTGAAGCGAAACTGCCCGTCCCTAGGCTGGAACCACAAGTTGCGACAGATCCGTCTGCAACATCTGCGAAAGGCCCACCAGTGACCGGACACACTTCAAGTACAGAGAACCCGCGCCGCGTCGTCGTCGTCGGCGGCGGTCCCGCTGCCCACCGTTTCGCTGATGCCATGGTCAATCGCGGTCTTGAAGGTTGGCAGGTTACGGTGCTGACCGAAGAGGCGCACCTCCCCTACGACCGCGTAGCGTTGAGCAAGGCCCTCACGGAAACCGACGTTGACCTCACCTTGGGGGAAGCGTCCATGTGGGACCACGAGGCTTTGACCCTCAAGACCGGCGAGCGCGCCGTCAAGATTGACCCCGCGGCCAAGAGCGTCCTCACCGCGGCGGGAAACAAGTACGAATACGACCACTTGGTGGTGGCTTCGGGCTCGGACGCTGCCCGTCTCCCTATTCCCGGTGCTGAACACACCCACGTTTACCGCACGCTCGAAGACGTGTGGGCGATTAACAAGGCCATCGCCGGGCTGCGCGAAAAGCTGGGCCGCAAGGTCAACGCCGTGACCATTGGTGGTGGCCTGTTGGGACTTGAGTCCGCTGCCGGTACCGAGCAGCTGGGCGCCACTCCGATCGTCATCAATGGCGCGCCGTGGCTGATGAATACCCAGTTGGACGAGGGAGCCGGCCAGTCGCTCGGTCGCCTGATCGAGGCAAAAGGCTTCGAAGTCCACGGTGGCGTCTTCCCGTCGGAGGTAGTGACGGACGACGACGGCAACGTCACCGGTGTCCTCATGGCTGACGGCCGCACTATTGACGCCGACCTCGTCATTGTTGCCATCGGCGTCAAGCCCCGTGACGATCTCTTCCGCGCCGCAGAGGGCGAGGAACAGCTCTTCAGCCTGGGCCAGCGCGGCGGCGTGGTCATCAACGACTTCTGCGCCACTGAAGTGGACGGCATCTGGGCCATCGGCGAGGTGGCCAACTTTGAAGGCATGTGCCTTGGCCTGGTAGCACCCGCCAACACCATGGCCGAGATCGTTGCCGACCGCCTGCACGGCGGCGAGGCTACGTTCCCCGGCTTCGACACTGCCACCAAGCTCAAGTTGTCGGGCGTGGACGTTGCCAGCTTTGGTGACGCGTTCGCCCGGACCGAACACTCCCTGGAAATCGTCTACGCCGACCCCGCACGCGGCGTCTATCAGAAGATTGTCACCACAGACGATGCCAAGACCCTCCTGGGCGGCATCTTTGTGGGTGACGCTTCCCCCTACATGAGCCTCCGTCCGTTGCTGGGACGCGAACTCGCGGCAGAGCCCGGCGCATATTTGAGCGCCGCCGGTGGCGGCGAAGCTCCCGAGACCGAGCTGCCGGACGACGCCATCCTGTGCTCCTGCAACAACGTTGCGGCCGGGACCATCCGCGACACCATCAACGGATGCGGAGCCTGCGAAGGCAACGCTCCCGTCCAGGAACTCGGCGAGCTCAAGGGCTGCACCCGCGCCGGCACGCAGTGTGGTTCTTGTGTCCCCATGCTGAAGAAGCTCCTCGAGGGCGAACTGACGAAGTCCGGCATCGAGGTCTCCAAGGCGCTGTGCGAGCACATCAGCCTCTCCCGCCAGGAATTGTTCGACGCAATCCGCGTCCTGGAGCTCTCTTCCTTCGAAGAGATCATGGCCAAGTACGGCACCGGTGCGGGCTGCGATATCTGCAAGCCGACCATCGCCTCCATCCTGGCCAGCCAGCACTCGGCCTACGTCCTGGACGCCGGCCGCGGCTCCCTTCAGGACACCAACGACCGCGCCTTGGCGAACATGCAGAAGGACGGCACGTATTCGGTGGTCCCCCGCATCGCCGGTGGTGAGATCACGCCCAAGGGCCTCGGCGTCATCGCCGCGGTTGCTGAGAAGTACAACCTCTACACCAAAATCACCGGCGGCCAGCGCATTGATATGTTCGGTGCCCGACTGGAGCAGCTCCCGGACATCTGGAAGGAACTGGTGGACGCCGGTTTCGAGTCCGGCCAGGCCTACGGCAAGAGCCTGCGCACAGTGAAGTCCTGCGTTGGATCCACATGGTGCCGTTTCGGTGTCCAGGATTCCGTGGCCATGGCCATCGCTTTGGAGCTTCGCTACCGTGGCCTGCGCAGCCCGCACAAGCTGAAGATGGGCGTTTCCGGTTGCGCCCGCGAGTGTGCAGAGGCCCGCGGCAAGGACGTGGGCGTCATCGCCACGGCCGATGGCTGGAACCTGTACGTCGGTGGCAACGGTGGCGCCACTCCGGCCCACGCCCAGCTGCTGGCCAAGGACCTGGACGACGAAACCCTGCTCAAGTACATCGACCGCTACCTCATGTACTACATCCGCACCGCTGACCGCCTCCAGCGCACGGCACGCTGGCAGGAAGAGCTCGACGGCGGCATCAAGCACGTCGAGGAAGTAGTGGTCAACGACTCCTTGGGCATCGCCGAAGAGCTTGAAGCCGCCATGGCCAAGCACATCGACACCTACGAGGACGAGTGGGCCGAGACCTTGAAGGACCCGGAGCGTCTCCGCCGTTTCCGTTCCTTCGTCAACGCCCCCGACCAGAAGGACCAATCCATTTCCTTCGTTCCGGAGCGTGGCCAGATCCGCCCGGCCACCAACGAGGAAAAGGGCGGCGTGCTCATCGCTTCCACTATCCCGGTCCGCAGCGAAACCGTCGGCGCAGAAAACTAGGGGTTCACCATGCAGCTCACCATTGATCTCACCGGCCGTGACGTCCTTGTCACGGGATCGGAAAAGTCTGCCCGCCAGGCCGTCCGCCGCTATCAGACCGCCGGTGCCAACGTGTACCGGCTGAGCACCCCGGAAGGTGTACCGGGTGACGGTCAGCTTCCGGAGCGCCCGTTCCTGGTGGCGATAGTGGACGACGGCGAGGCCGGTTGGCTGCCGTTGGTGGAACGCTGCCGCGACGCTGGAATCCCGGTTGCTTTTGAGCCTGCACCTGGCGCCGACGGCCATGTGACCTTGGTGGGTGGAGGTCCGGGAGCCTTGGACCTGCTCACGGTTGGCGCCGTGGACGCCTTGCGCGATGCCGATGTGGTGTTTTACGACCGCCTGGCACCGTACCAGGAGCTGGCCGACCTGACCTCGGCCGAACTGGTGGATGTTGGCAAGCAGCCGGGCCTGCACAAGGTGACGCAGCGTGACATCGAGAAGCTCATGGTGGAAGCTGCGCTGCTGGGCAAGAACGTGGTCCGCCTCAAGGGCGGCGATCCGTACGTGTTCGGCCGCGGCGGCGAGGAAGTGGCCGCCTGTGTTGCAGCCGGCGTCCCTGTGCGGGTGATTTCCGGTGTCACCAGTGCCATCTCCGTCCCCGCCGCAGCCGGGATCCCGGTGACGCACCGCGAAGTCAGCCACATGTTCACCGTAGTGTCCGGCCATGCACCCTTGACCGAGAAGGAACACACCCACCTTGCCGGCCTTGGCGGCACGATTGTGGTCCTCATGGGCATCGGTACCCTTCCCCAGCTTGCCGCAGGGCTGCGCCGGGCAGGCATGAACGCGGACATGCCCATGGCTGTGGTGGAACGCGGCTACCGCCCGGGGCAGCGCACCACCATCGCTGACTTGGGTACGATCGAAACAGCTGCCACAGGCTGCAGCAACCCGGCCGTGCTGGTCATCGGCGAGGTGGTCCGGGTGGCTGAAGCCAACCGCAATCATGCAGAAGCATCCGCTGAACTGAGCCGCCTCGCGGCTTCGCTCCTTGAAGCCTGAAGGTAAAAAACACATGACTGTTGCACGCGCCATCGAAGTCCACGACGCTACCGCCGCTCCGGGAGTTTCCGAAGCCGTCGATGCGCCGCTGGACGGATTCCGAATCGGCGTCACCTCGCACCGCCGCTCCCGTGACCTCATTGAGGCACTGGAGCGCCGCGGTGCGAGCGTGTTGCACGCCCCCGCCTTGAAGATCGCCCCTGTGCAGGAAGACATGGTCCTCATCGAGGACACCCGCACCATCATTGCTGCCAAGCCCGACATCTGCATCGCCACCACCGCCTACGGCATGCGCCGCTGGTGTGAGGCCGCCGATTCCTTCGGCATCGGCGAGCAACTCCTGGAAACCCTGTCCGCCTGCCGCATGTTCGTCCGAGGCCCCAAGGCCCGCGGTGCCGTGCGGGCTGCCGGTCTTGCGGACGTCGGAATCAGCAGTGACGAAACCACCGCCACGCTGGTGGACATGCTGCTGACCGAAGGTGTGCGCGGCAAAACCGTGGCCGTGCAGCTGCACGGATACACCGATGTCCGCCAGCTGGAACGGCTCCGCATGTCCGGCGCCACGGTCCTGACGGTGACCCCGTACCGCTGGGTGAAGCCCGACGGCGAAGACAAGCTGCCGCGCCTGATCGAGGCAGTGGTGGGCGGCAACCTGGACGTACTGACGTTCACCAGCGCGCCAGCCGTGGACGCCATGTGGAGCACAGCCCACGAAATGGGCCTCTACCGGCAGCTCATCGAAGCCCTTAAGGGGCCCGTCACTGTTGCCGCTGTTGGGCCGGTCACCGCACAACCACTGGTCGACGCCGGGCTGACGCCACTGATCCCGGACCGTTACCGCATGGGCGCACTGATCCGGTTGGTAACCGAACACTTGTCCCTCAACCATGTACGCCGGTTGGAGACCAAGAGCGCCACGATCGAACTGCGCGGGCGCTGCCTGCGGATCAACGGTGAGGTGGTGGACCTGGCACCGGCTCCCCTGCTGCTCCTGCGGGCGCTGCTCGGCGCGGGCGGAGCAGTACTGTCCCGGGAAGCGCTCTCGGACCTGTTGGACCTGCGCGGCTCTGTGCATGCCCTGGACATGACGGTCAGCCGCCTGCGTTCCTCGCTGCCGGATGGCAAGCTCGTTGAGACCGTAGTGAAGCGCGGTTACCGGCTGCGGGCGTAGGCTCCCTGCCTCCACGAGGTGGTTTCCTCCTTCGTCAGGCCGCCTTCACCAAGGGCAGTTCATCCCAGTTGGTGGTGTACCGGGGGCTGAGCATGTCCCGTTTCATGGACCAGTCCGGACCTCCCTTGATTCCCGCGTGCCCCAAACCGATGGAGCCGCGGCCGTACCGCTTGCTGACTTGCTCCAGCAGCGGGCCGATGCCACGCTCTTCGTGCCGGTTCTCGAAGATCTCCAAGGGCTTCTGGTTGCCGCTGGGGCGGAGGTCGGTCACCATGATGCCGGCCTTGGCGTATCTCACGCCTTCCTGGATCCTTGGAACCAACGCGTGCGCTGCCTTGGTCAGCAGGACGGGATCCGAGGTGGGCATCGGGAGTTTGACGTTAACGGTGGGAAACGACTTGTCATTGGGGTTGTAGACCGATGTGGCAGCAAAGGCTGTCAGCAACTTTGCTTGGAGGTCGTGTTTGGCCAGCCTGGCACTTGCCATCTGGCCATAGACGCTGAGCACCTGCCGCAGCTGCGCCGCCGTCGTAATCGGTGTGGAAAAGGAGCGGGAGAAGATCAACTGGTCCCTCCCGATCCTTTCCTCCTCCATCGGGATGCACGGGGTGCCCTGGAGTTCCAGCACCGTGCGCATCATGACAATGGAGAACTTGTCCCGCAAAGCCACGGGGTCAGCCCGGACCAGATCCAGGATGGAGAAGATCCCCATGGCATTCAGACGTTTGGTCAGCCTGGTGGCAACACCCCAGATCTCAATCACGGAGAGCCGCGCCATCAGCGCTTCGCGGTGGGCTTCAGGGATCGAGTCCCAGCGGCACACTCCGTGGAAGCCCGGATTGTGTTTGGCCCACTTGTTGGCCAACTTGGCGAGGGTCTTGGTTCTGGCGATGCCCACACAGACCGGAACCCCCACATGCCGTTGGCACGCAGCTTTGATGGTGCGTCCCAGTTCCAGCAGGTCTTCCGGCTGACCTTTCACCCCCAGAAACGCCTCATCAATGGAGTAGACTTCCTGCCACGCCGAGTAGCGGGCCAGAAGTTCCATGACGCGGGAACTGATGTCCCCATAGAGTTCGTAGTTGCTGGACAGGGCAATGAGTCCCCATTCCTTGGCCCGTGGAGCCAGTTTGAACCATGGCTCCCCCAGCCCGATCCCCAGCTTCTTGGCTTCCGGAGACCTGGTCACTGCGCAGCCGTCGTTGTTGGACAACACAATGAGCGGCTTGCCCTCCAGTGCGGGGTTGAACGCACGCTCCGCCGACGCATAGAAGCAGTTGATATCCACGTGGGCGATCTCCTGCATCTGATGCATGAGTGCTGGTTTGGACATCGGTCTCCTCCGTTCGGCCCTAGCACGCGCGCCGCCGTTCCTCAGCAGCACACGCCGCGTATTCGAACATATCTTCGAATACCTTCACTGTACCGCCACGCACCGACAAGAAGACCTCGTCTCGATATGCATCTGACCCGGTAGTCCAGCAGAGGCCTCAACCCTTGACCGTAATTCGTTTTGAGGAGGACCACCTGGCCCCCATCGCACTAGCAAACGTGACGACCTCGGATTTGGCGGCACTTATCGCGAGATCCTTGACGCGGGCTTTGATCTTCTCATCGTCAATTACCCCGGATCTGCAGGTTCCGGCGTCGCATTTCAGGAACTTGCCGTAGCGGTTCCGGGCAATTATTATCCTCGAGTGTCGACTGACGCACAAAGACGCTGGGCTGCAATGGTCGACGCCCTGACGCCCCTCACGCAGAACCGCGCCCATCTCGAGTGCCATGCTCGAAAGAGCGCTCCAAAGCCGCGGTGAGAACAGCGGGCGCCAGCCGGTCCACAAGGTCTACCGGCCGGCCCTCGCGCAGCGCCGGGCATCCGGTGACCATCCAAGCGGCAAAGTAATTATGCGGAATACCCAGGGCCATGGCCCGGACAAACAGCCCCAACACCACGGGGTGCAAGGACAGGTCTTCCCGGAACTGGAAGCCTGGACAGTAAGTGCCGTCCGCTGAAAACACCCGCACCAGTTGTTGCATCACAGGTTCCGGATCCTCATGTATCTGCGCAAGCCGGCTCCGGACCTTTTCCAGGCTTGGCAGACCGAACTCAGCGCCCATCCGTTCCCACAGCTCGCTGGGAATGGGCCCTTGCGAACGGGCCGGACTCAGATGTGGTGCAGGCACGTGGTGGCAACTCCCCAGATGGTCAGTTCGGAAAGTGCCGGCACGCGGATGTCCGGATACTTGGGATTGTCTGCTTGGAGGATCACACCCGAAGGCGTGACGCGGAGCCTTTTGATGGTCAGTTCACCATCGAGGACAGCCACGACGACGGACCCATCCTTGGGCTCCAGGGCACGGTTGACGATCAGCTCATCACCATCACTGATCCCGGCACCTTCCATGGATTGCCCCGTCACCCTGACCACAAAAGTGCTGGTGACGTCCTTGATAAGGTGCTCGTTGAGATCGATCCGGCCATCAAAATAGTCCTGCGCCGGCGACGGATACCCGGCCGCCACCGGGAGAGGTGCCAGCAAAACCGACATCAGGGAAAAGCCCGCATCTATCACGCGGGGGCCGACTATCACGCCCACAACACACCTTTATTCGAATATATGTTCGATACTCGAGTGTACAGCGGATGACGGACATTGTGGTCACTCCCCCCGTTCCAAAGGGTGCTGTCACGGTACCCACAGAGTGCCGTAAGACGCGTAGGGTCACCCGCCAGCCGTAATAATGGCGGGATGGCGCCAAAGCTGGATCAGCGCTGCACCCGGTACCGCACGTGGGTGACGAGTCCGGTCCCGCGCGCTTCGATCGGTTCAAGCGTCACGTCCCCCACGCCGTCGAGCAGCCGTTCGCCACCACCCAGGATCACGGGAGAGATGTGAAGCCGCAGCTCGTCCATGAGGCTGGCGGAGAGATATTGCCGGGCGGTTTGTGCTCCCCCCGCAATAGCCACGTCCCTGTCCCCGGCGGCTTCCCTGGCCTGGGCAAAGGCCGCTTCGATGCCGTCAGTGACGAAATGGAAAGTGGTGCCACCTTCCATCGCCAGCGGCTCGCGCTGGTGATGGGTCAGGACGAAAACAGGTGCATGATACGGCGGCTCCTCACCCCACCAGCCGCGCCATTCCTGGTCCCAAGGACCCGGTCCAGGCCCGGCGAACATGTTCCGGCCCATAATGTAGGCACCAGCTTCGAGGATGCCCGCGATCTCAGCGGCGCTGGCTTCCCTCTGCTCGAACTGCCAGCGGTGCAGGCTCTCGCCTCGCTCCCCCAACGGTTCGTCCAGGGACTGGTTGGGTCCGGCAACATATCCGTCAACGGAAACAGTCAGATCACAGGTGACTCGGCTCATGCGCCCATCCTGCCACCGCCCACCCCAGGCGCATAGGCCCGATCCCGGCCATCACAGCACTGCCCGCATGGCCTGCGGCGGTCTCCGCGGAGGTCTGTACGGCGGAACGGAGCAGCCCTACGCTGAACCTGTTCACCAGCGCGAAGACGCGAAAAGAGGCAGCCATGGCACGGGATCCAAAACCCACGTTGGAGCAACTGAATATCCTGGTCGGCGAGTGGGAAACGTCGGTCCCTGGCAAGGAGGTCTCCGGCCGGACAACTTTCGAATGGCTGGAAGGTGGAGGCTTCCTCATCCAACGATCCACAGTCCAGCGGCCGGAGTATCCCAATGCGGTCAGCGTCATTGGTGCCACAGGCTCGGACGGAGCCTTCCAGCAGCACTATTTCGATTCCCGGGGTGTCGCCCGGATCTACGATATGACGCTCAAGGACAAGGTATGGGTTCTCTTCCGGGACGGCCCGGACTGGCCCCAGCGCTTCGTTGGCCACTTCACCGAGGACAGCAACACCATCACCGCCCGCCTGGAACGCGGTACCTACCCAGGCGGGCCGCTGGAGCACGACTTCGACATGATCTACACCCGCATTGTTTAGCGCACCCTGAACCCAAGTACTCCACCTCATTTACAGATCCCCTGCCCGGTGGGAACATAAGCCCCATAGTCCGCGGAGGCATCGCCCGGCCACACCCGGCGCCGTCAGCTGCAGCTATGTAGTCAGCTCTCCTCTGAGAGGAACGGCCATGGGTCGTCTGGGGACCGGGAACAGTGGGGATGCGGGGTATGAGCCCGCGTCTGATCCGCCACGCCACCGTGGCAGTGGCATCGAAAAAGTCGACGCAGTGGTGGTGGGCTCCGGCTTTGGAGGTTCCGTTGCGGCGCTTCGACTGGCCGAGGCCGGACAGTCCGTTGTGCTCATGGAACGCGGCAAACCGTACCCTCCTGGCAGCTTCGCGCGCTCGCCGTCGGAGATGGGCCGGAACTTCTGGGATCCGGACCGCGGCTTGTATGGACTTTTCGATGCCTGGACGTTCCGCGGCACGGAGGGACTGGTGTCCAGTGGGTTGGGCGGCGGCTCACTCATCTACGCCAATGTCCTCCTGCGCAAAGACGAAAAATGGTTCGTCACCGAGTCCCCCATCCCCGGTGGCGGTTACGAGAACTGGCCCTTCACCCGGGCTGACCTTGATCCTTATTACGATGCCGCCGAAGCCATGCTGCAGCCTGTCCCGTACCCCTACAAGGACACCGCGAAGACCCTGGCCATGGAGAAGTCCGCCGCGAATCTGGGACTGTCCATCGCCCGGCCTCCCATTGCCGTCACGTTCTCAGCGGCGCCTGACACGGAGCCGCGGACCAATCACGCTTTGCCCCTGCCCGGCTACGGCAGCATCCATGGTCCCGCCACGGTGCGGACCACTTGCACGCTCAGCGGTGAATGCGACATCGGGTGCAACGCCGGCGCCAAGAATACGCTGGATCACAACTACGTATCAGCGGCGGCCTTCAAGGGTGCCGATGTCAGAACGTTCCACGACGTCCGCGGTATCCGGCCCCTGGACTCTGGAACGCAGGGCGGTGGCTATGAAGTCCGGTATGTGGTGCACCATCCGGATCGCCACGGCGAACTCCTCACGGAACGCATCATCCACTGCCGCCGGCTCATCCTGGGAGCCGGCACGTTCGGCACCAACTTCCTCCTGCTCCGCAACCGTGGCTCCCTCCCTGCACTCAGCGACGCCTTGGGCACCCGGTTCAGCGGCAACGGCGACCTTTTGACGTTCATCATGGGCGCCAAGACTCCCCCGGCCACCGGCTCACGCCCGGGCGTCCGCACCTTGGCCGGCAGTCGCGGCCCGGTGATCACCACAGCCATCAGGGTCCCGGATTCGAACGACGACGACGGCGATGGTCGCGGCTACTACGTGGAGGATGCCGGGTATCCGGCCTTCATGAACTGGCTCATCGAAACAGCCCAGCTGGGCACCACCATGAAACGGACCGTGAAGGTGGCGGGGCAACTTCTCAAGGACAGGTTGTTCGACGCCGGCCGCTCCAACGTATCCGCCGACCTCGCCGCAGCATTGGGCGACGGCCGCTTGTCGTCCAGTTCGGTGCCACTGCTGGGGATGGGCAGGGACATTCCCGACGGCGTCATGACCCTTCGCGACGGGAAGCTGGCCATCGCATGGACCATGGCAACGTCCAAGGAGTACTTCGGCCGCGTCCGCGAAACCATGGAGTCGATTTCCAAGGACTTGGATGGGGACTTCATTGACAACCCCCTGTGGTGGGCCAAACGCGTCATCACGGTTCACCCCATTGGAGGGGCCCCGTCCGGCCGTCATCCGGGGGAAGCAGTCTGCGATTCGTATGGCGAGGTGTTCGGCTACCCGGGATTATTCGTGGTTGATGGAGCCGCGATGCCCGGTCCGGTGGGTGCCAATCCATCCCTGACCATCGCGGCGTTCGCAGAGCGTACCTGCGCCCACATCATCGAGAACGCGGACAAGGCGGGTCACCGGGGCATCCGTCCGGACGATGCGGAGGGCTCCAGCGGGGCCAGCGAAAAGGTAACCGTTGAGCGGGAGGCAGCAGGCGCCGTCGTCGACGTCGGTGCATCCGCTCCGCGCGCGTTGGCGCCGGACGCTACCAAAGGCAAGGCTGCACCAGAGGAACAGCCTGCGAGCGCAGTGTCTGAGGTGCCTCAGGCGCGCAGCCGCGGACTCGGCAGGCCTGGTGCTCCCGACGCTCCCGATCAGGAGACCACCTCCGTGCGCTTCACCGAGCAGATGCACGGTTGGTTCAGTCCCGGCATCACCGACCCTGAAAAGGGGCGGAGCCTGGGCCGGGACCGCAGCCGGAAGATCATGTTTGAGCTGACCATTATCGCCGAGGACATGGAAGCGTTCGCGGCCGATTCGAACCACCCGGCCAGGGCTGAGGGCTACGTGCTGGCGGACTACTTTGGTGGCCGGATGCCGGTAGAGCGGGGCTGGTTCAACCTGTTTGTCCAGGATGCGTCCGACGACGGCGCACCAGCCAGGCGCATGCTCTACCGGTTGTGGCTGCGGGACCCGGGCGGCACGCCGTTCACGTTCACCGGGCACAAACTGATCCGCAACGAGGCCGGTTTCGACCTCTGGGCGGACACCACAACCCTGTACGCCACCATCCTCCGGGGCCACGTGCCGCCGGATGCGGGGACGCCGGACCTTGTGCCGCCGGATGCCGGACAGCCAGTTGCAGGCGGCGCTGCCCAGGCAGGCGTCGTTGGCGCCGGCATCCTCTACATCCGGCCTCTGGACTTCGCCAAGCAACTCACCACGTTCCGGGCCGAAGGACCGGCCCCAGCCGCAGGCTTGGTGACCTTCGGGAAGCTGTTCGCCGGCGAACTCTGGCAGGTCTACGGGCGGGGTCTCAGACGCATCCCGTTCCCGTTCACGTCAAAGCAATGAAAAGCCGGGAGCTCGCGAAACACCATGCCGCACTGGGCTTCACACCCCAGACGGCGGTTCGTTGGCTCTCGCCCATGTCCTTGGCCAGAACTGCGTTGAAGGTCGCGGCTGCAACGGTCTTTGCCGATTTTGGCGATAAGCGCGAGCTTGAGGGCAGCTTTCCAGATGACCCCCTGCGCTTGGACAGACTTCCGGTCCCGGGCCAACCGGCGCAGCCCGTTGTCAGCAGCCGTGGGCTTCCCTCGCCTGCCGATCTTGAGGAGGAGCGCGCCGTGGCTCCGGCGGTGACGGAGATGTGGCTCGACTTCGCGGCCGACCTCGGCGATGGCTTCGACGCCACCTACACAGTGGCGTCCTTGCTGGCCCAGGACACGCTGACGGTGAACGGGCATGAACTTCCCCGCGGCAGGGTGCTGGTCCTGGGCGGGGACGAGGTCTACCCGGTGGCGTCCCCGGCGGCGTACGAGAACCGGATGGCGGGCCCGTACCGGACGGCCTTCCCACCTGCGTTGAGAGGCCCGCTCAGCGCCCCAAAAACCTCCGACGACGCGCACAGCGGGCCCCACAACGCGCCTCCGGTCATGCTGGCGCTTCCCGGCAACCATGATTGGTACGACGGCCTCACCTCGTTCATCCGGGTGTTCACCAGGCAGCGGAGCATCGGAGGCTGGCGCACCATCCAAAACCGGAGCTACTTCGCTGTCCGGCTGACCGGAACCCCTCCCGGTCCAGGCCGGAACGGCGCCCCCGGCTGGTGGTTGCTGGGCTTGGACAGCCAACTGGGCCAGTACATCGACGAGCCTCAACTGGATTACTTCTACCGGAACGTCACTCTGCAACTGCAGCCCGGCGATGCGATCATCCTCTGCGTCGCCGCTCCTTTCTGGGTTGACGCCGCCCAACCCGGTTGGGGCGAATTCCGGCAGGTGAACTTCTTCGAGCAGGACTACCTGCGCCGCCGCTTCAACCCTGAAACGGGCCTCTTCGACGCCACCGGTGCCAGCGTCAGGCTCTGGCTCACCGGCGACCTCCACCACTACTCCAGGTACCAGGACTCCCCTTCCCAGGAGCACTCCGGCAACCAACACCAAACCCCGGATCCAGGCAGGACGCAGATGATCACCTGCGGGCTGGGCGGCGCCTACCTCTCGGATACCCACGGACTGCCGGACCATCTCACCCTGCCTGCCGCGTCGGCCGCTCCCGGTGAATCGTCCAGCGTGCGGCACACACCACAAAGGGGCACACAACAGACAGGCCCGGAACAGACAGACACCGGGCGCATCTTCACCCGCATGCCCACCACGTTCCCCGGCCAAGGACACTCCCGCCTGCTCGGCCCGCAACTGGCCAACCCCTTCTCGCAGTTCTGGCTCCCCATCCGCAACCCCGGCTTCGGACTGTCGCTGGGCATCATGCATGTGGTGGCCGCCCTGACGCTGTGGACGGTCTTCAGCGCCTTTCGCGGGGAGGCCTTCGTGGACAGCCTGCGCAGCCTGACCCGCGGAGACACCCCAATACTTGTCACTGTCCTGATCCTTGCAGTGCCGCTCCTCCTGGCGGTTGCCTCGGTGCTCGCGCGTTCGTTGGGCGTGGCCCAGGCGGGCATCGTCGTTTTCGCCCGCGGCGCGCTGTACCAACTGTCCGCGCTCGCGGTGGGTACCGCCGTCGTGATCCTTGTTCCTTGGCCGGAGAGCTGGCCGGACGTGGTGATCCTGCTCCTGGTGCTTGCCTTGGTACATCTGGGCGGGTGGGCGCTGGGCAGCGAGGCCTTCGCCCTGTACATCCTGGCCACGCCCAGCGGCGAGGTGGCTTCGTGGAAGATGTCCGGCCAGGCGATCGAGGACCACAAAGGCTTCCTCCGCATCCACCTCTCGTCAGACGCCACCCTCACTGTCTACCCGCTGATGGTGGACACCGTCTGCCGCGATTGGCGACTGGCAACGAACGACGACGGCGCGCGGCTGGTTCCGGTGACCGGCTTGCCTGCCGCGCGGCTGCTTGAAGAACCCATCACCATCGCACGGAAGGGAAGCACCCCATGATCATCACCCGTGCCGAGCACAGGACTGAAGTCATTCCTCTCCGTGCCCGGGACAACACACCCTTGAGCCTCGTCCACGTCACATCACCCGTTGAAGCGGTCAAAGGGCCGGTGATCCTGGTTCACGGCTCCGGAGTTCGCGCCGAACTGTTCAGGCCGCCGGTCCGCACCACCATCGTCGATGTCCTCCTCGAAGACGGGTGGGATGTTTGGATGCTGAACTGGCGGGCATCGATCGACCTTGATCCCCTGTCCTGGACGCTTGCCGACGCCGCCGTGTATGACCATCCGGCCGCCGTCGAGCACGTCCTGAACGCTACCGGTGCGGAGACCATGAAAGCCGTGATCCATTGCCAAGGCTCTACGTCGTTCACGATGTCGGCCGTGGCGGGGCTGCTGCCGCGCGTGGACACCATCGTGTCCAACGCGGTGTCCCTGCACCCCGTCGTGCCGGCGTTCTCGCGGCTGAAAATCAACTACCTCACGCCCGTGGTCAAAGCCTTCACGCCATACCTGTCGCCGGCGTGGGGCTACAAGTCCCAGGGCTACTTCACCCGGGCCATCCGGGGCCTGGTCAAAGCCACCCACCATGAATGCGACAACACCGTCTGCAAGATGGTCAGCTTCACCTACGGCAGCGGCCGCCCCGCGCTCTGGTCCCACGAGAACCTCGACGACGCCACCCACCAATGGCTCACCGGCGAGTTCGCCGAGGTGCCCGTGACGTTCTTCGAGGAAATGGGCCGCAGCATCAAGGCCGGGCACATGGTGGCCGCCGGCGACCATCCGGAATTGCCGGACAACCTGGTGGCCGAAGCCCCGCAGACCGATGCGAGGTTCGCCTTCATAGCAGGTCTGGACAACCTGTGTTTCCTGCCCGAAAGCCAGCAACGCACCTACGAGTTCTTCCAAAAGCACCGCCCCGGGAAGGACTCTCTCCATCTCATCCCCGGCTACGGCCACTTGGACGTCTTCTTCGGCGACCACGCCTGGCAGGACACTTTCCCCATCATCGTCGACGAACTGAACCGAACCCCGGAGTCGAAGCCATGAAAAACCTCACCGAACTGGCCGCACCCTTGCTTAGGCTCCTGCCGTCACCTGTTCCGCGGAGGCAGGAACGCCTTCGCGGGCAGCATGCGTTCGCGGACGGGATCAAATACGTCATGCCCGTTAATTCCGACGACTCGCCGGTGCTGATGGCGGCGTTCCCCATCAACAAGCGGGCAGCGGCCGCTGCTCTCCCCGGTTCAGAGATGCGGCCGTTCACCCTGGGCGGCAAGGGGCTGCTGGTGGTGACGGTGGTCAACTACAAGTCCACGGACATTGGCAAGTACATCGAGTACTCCCTGGCCATCGCCATCACCCACGGCAGCAGGCCTGCCCCGCCCATCCTCCCGCTGCTTTTCCAAAAAACGTTCAAGCTCGGCCAGTTCGTGGTGGACCTGCCCGTCAGTTCCGAAGTCTCCGTGAAAGGGGGCAAAGGAATCTGGGGCATGCCCAAGCACCAGGCCAACCTGGACTTCGTGGTCACGGACTCCACCGTGTCAGCCCAATACGACAAGGACGGCCAGTTGGGCTGCTACATCGAAATCGAACGGCCCGCGGCACCAGGCGCCACCCAGCTTCCCCTCAAACTTGCCGCGTCCAACTACTGCGTCTTCCGGAACATGCTCTGGAAATCGGACATCTACTTCGAAGCCACCGGGGACATCGCCCTCGGCGCCCAAGCCAAAGCGAGGCTCATCCTCGGTGACGCGCCCGGCGTCGAGCCCTTAAAGGACCTGCAAGTCGAGAGCAAACCGGTGTTCACTGCCTGGTTGCCCCAAGCCCACGGGGTCCTGGACGACCACTACGAGGCGTGGTTCCTCACTGCTCCCACCCAACTGGAGGCCGTGGCCCTTCGCGGCGGGGACATGATGGACAGCGTGGTGGACCTGGGCCAAGGGCAGGAATGGCTGGTACCACCGGACCGGAGCCGGGTCCCGGGCGCCGCACCAAGTGCTGACCCCCGTGGTGGTGCCCAGTGAACTGGCTCCTCCTGCTCAACGCCCTCTACTTCCTCTTCGGCGCCACCATGTATGTGGGCACCATGTGGGTCCTCAAGTTCTTCCTCTACCCCACCTGGGAATCGTTGGCCCGCGACAATGTGGACATGCACTTCGGCATCCCCACCCGGGCGGCCACCAAGTTCTTCACCATCGTGGTGCCCATCATGTTCATCTCCGGCGGCATCCTTGTCTGGTCCGAATGGGGCACCGTCCGGGTCATCCCCGCCGTCATTTGCCTGCTGGGAATCATCGTCCTGACCTGGGTGGGCCAAGGCATCATCATCCCCATCAACGTCCGGATCCGTGGGGGCGACTTCGCGGACGATGCCGAGCTCAGGTCGCTGCTCAAACGCTGGATGATGCTCAACGACATCCGCTTCTACGTCTCCACCCTGACCTGGGCCGCCATGGTCTGGCTGCTGGTGGACCGCGGCCGGCTGCTGGAGTCCTACGCGTGAGCGCGCACCAGCCAACCCGCCCCGGGCAGCCGGCGCGCCCCCGAAAGACCCACCCGCCAGGCACCATCGCCTGGGCCATTGCCGATCCCCTCCGCGCCGTGCTCGCGGTCATCGCCGTCATCACGGTCCTGACCGGGGCTGTGCAGGTCCCGTTCGGCGGGCAAGTCCTGCAACTGATCGGCGCTGACTCCACCTCCGAAACCCGCCAACTCTTCGGCACTGTGGGAATGTTCATGGTGGTGGTCGGCGGACTGCTCCTCCACACCCTGCTCAACGCTGTTCCCGCCCCCGAGGTGGTGCTGTGGTCCGGGCTCCAAAAAACCGGCGCGTTCGGGGCCGTGGGCATCGGCGTCCTCAACGGCGTCTTCGCACCCCTTGCCCTGATGGTCGCCTTCTTTGACCTCGCGACCGGAATTCTCCTCTTCATCTATTGGCGTCGTCTCAGCGCCGCACCTGCCACCACCGGGCTGGCACGATGAAACACGCGGCAAAGCGCTCACTGGTACTCGCCGGTGGCGGCATGCGGGTGGCTTGGCAGGCCGGAGTAGTGAAGGCTCTCACCGAGGACGGCCTGGAATTCCAGCACGTCGACGGCACCTCAGGCGGAATCCTCACGGCCGGCATGATTCTCTCCGGCGTCTCGCCGGATGAGATGTGTGCCCGGTGGTCGGGCGTCGACGTCAAGGACTTCGGCTCAGCACTGCCTGTGGGCGACTATCTCAAGGGTCCGTGGTCGTTGCCCGCCGTTGGCGACGCCGACGGTATCCTCGGCAAGGTCTTCCCCACCTTGGGCATCAACGACGCCACCATCCGGGCCCGCGCAGCGGTACCGGACGCCGTCGAGGGTTCCTTCAACGTGGTGGAGTTCACCGAAAAGCGCTGCCACGCCATAGACGCCACGGACATTGACGCCGGGCTCATGGCTGCCGGCATGTCGCTTCCGATCTTCCTGACGCCCCTGCGCCGGGACGGAAAGGTCTGGACCGACGCCGTCTGGATCAGGGACGCCAACGTGGCCGAGGCACTGCGGCGTGGGGCCCATGAAGTGTGGCTGGTCTGGTGCATCGGAAATACGCCCTACTGGGGCGACGGGCCACTGGAACAGTACGTTCATATGATCGAGATGAGTGCCATGGGCGCCCTCCTGGCTGATTTCGATGCTGCCGAGGCTGCTGGACGCGGGTTTGTGCTGCACGTAGTCCGTCCCCGGCACCCCCTCCCGCTGGATCCAGAGTTCTATCTGGGCAGGATCGATGCCGATACGCTGATCGGCATGGGCTACAGGGACGCCCGCGCCTACCTTGACTCGATGGCTGACGCCGGATTGGCCAAGGATGCGAACTGCACGGCAATGACAGAACCTGCGCCAGGTGTCCGCTTCAACGACACCCTCCGGGGTGACCTGGACGGATTGCCCGTGACGATCAAAGCCACGGTGGTCCTTCCCACCGATCCCGGGGACGAAGCGCCGCAGCTCAGCGGCTATCTGGAACATTCCCGGTTCGGGCGGGCCTTCCTGGCGGGCGGGCGCGTGGAGACCCACGGCGACGACGTCATCTACCGCGCCCGCGTAAGGGTCGACGGCGGGTGGCGAAGCCTTGTGGTGACCCGCACGTTACGCGATGACCCGGGGCTGGATGCCTGGGCTGATTCGCGGCATGCCCGGCTGGAAGTGGGTGGACTGGCGACCGAGCTGACCATGAGCCTGGCCGATGCCGCCGGACTCCTGGCCTCTGTTGAACCCGTGGGCGCCCACGGGTTCGTGGACCGCGCAGGCGCGGTGGCAGGCTTCGCGGGGAACGGTTTCCGCGAGCTCCTGCGCCGATACTGACACCAGCGGCAGGCCCAGTGTGACGCACGTTATTACCGGCCGGTAAACACTACGCGTCAGATCCGCCAGAAATGGCAACAGCGGGGAAACACCCGCGAAAAACCGGCCGCCTACGCTGATGATCAACATCAGGTCATCTGAGCGAAAGGGCCAAACATGTCCGCCATCCCGTCCGCACCCTCCCTCCACATCGTCATCGCAGGCGCAGGCCCCGCCGCCCAGGCTTTGGTGCGGCGGCTTGCGGGAAGGTCAGACTCCCGGCAACGCGCTTTCGACGGAACCATCACCGTCCTCAGCAACCGCGATGAATGCCCGGACGCCTTGCTGGAACTCGCCGGGCTCCCCCAGGTTTCGGTCCGCTTCGGGCAACCGGCCAGCTTCATCGACTCCGACGCCAAAATGGTCACCACAGTGGACGGACTGGAATTCTCCTACGACCAGTTGGTCATCGCCACCGGCTCTGCCCCTTCCCTCCCTCCCGTAGCCGGAGCCGAAGCCGGCCTGAGCTACTCCACCATCGACGACGCCGCCACCATCGGTGAAGCCGTCAAGGACGTCACGAGGATGGTGGGCCGCCGTCCCCTCGGAATCCTGGTGGGCAGTGGGCCGGCCGCGGGCCAGGCAGAGGCCGTGCTCCGTGCCCGTGGAGTCCGTCCCGTGCGCACCACCCTTCGCCCTGCCGCGGTGATTGCCGACCCCGCTCCTGCCGCAGGTGCGCCGGGGGCCAACCTGCCTGCCACTGGCATCCTGTTCGCGGACGGCAGCAGCATGAAGGGCGACCTCGTGGTCATTGCCGAGGAACGCACCGCCCGTAACGACCTCGCCGAGAGCGCCGGCTTGGCGGTGGCGTCCGACGGCGGTATCTCCGTGGGGCGCGACCTCGCCACTTCCGTCCCGGGCATCTGGGCGATCGGCGACGCTGCTTCGTGCGACGGCCTCCGCCTTGGTTTGCTTCTCTCCGCCGAGTCGTCTGCGATGTTGTGCGCTTCCGGCATGCTGTTGGGCACACGGGGCAGCTCTGATCAGCAGGTCCCGATGGCGGCTTAGCCCGCCCTGTGTGCCCGTCTCCCACGGCACCCAAACCCTCCCTGCAGCAGGCAACCCATGTGGCAAGATGGTCCTTTGACGGGCAGTGACAACCCTGCGGCCACCGGGCCGGCCACGCCCTGCACGGAAGGATCCCATGAGCAACCAAGCCGTCGCCCCGGCGAACATCGCCTCCTACATCGACCACACACTGTTGAAGCCGGAGGCCAGTGAAGCAGACGTCCTCAAGGTCTGCGCCGAGGCCATCGAGTACCGGTTCAAGTCCGTCTGCGTGAACCCGGTCTGGGTCAAGACCGTCACCAAGGCCCTCAAAGGTTCCGGCGTGCTGACGTGTTCGGTCATCGGATTCCCGCTGGGCGCCACGCCCAGCGACGTCAAGTCTTTTGAAGCCCGCGGAGCAGTGCTCGATGGTGCTGATGAGATCGACATGGTGATCAACATGGCCTCCGCCCGGGCCAATGACAAGGGGGCCCTGGTGGACGACATCAAGGCTGTAGCCGAGACGGTCCACGCCGGTGAGGCCATCCTGAAGGTCATCATCGAGACGTCCATGTTGTCCGACGAACAGAAGGTCATCGCCTGCGAAGCGGCCGTGGAAGCAGGTGCGGACTTCGTGAAGACCTCCACTGGGTTCAACGGCGGAGGTGCAACTGCGCAGGACGTTGCCTTGATGCGCAAGACCGTTGGCCCGGACCTCGGGGTCAAAGCCTCCGGCGGAGTGCGCTCCCTCGCCGATGCACAGGCTATGATTGCTGCTGGTGCAACACGTATCGGAGCAAGTTCCGGAATTGCCATCGTCAAGGGTGAACAAGGTTCATCCGCCTACTGAGGCTTCCGCAACTGCCAGAGAATTTTTGAGCCCCGCGGGGCCGAGGAGGAACGAATGTCCAAGAACGCAACAAGCGCCCCCATTGAACGTGAGAACAACCTGGGCACAAGCATTGTGCTGTTCGTGGTCATGATCGTGCTCTTCCTGGGCTCCATCTACTCGTTGTCCTTCCTGAGCTTGGACAACCCGTGGCCGATGGCCGTCTGCCTGGGCCTGTTCGCGCTGGCATTCTGGATCCCGCAGACCATTCTTGGCCGCTCTGATTCCGCCGGCGAAAACTAAGCCTTAAACATGTCAGGAAACGGCCCGGGCTTTCGTCCGGGCCGCTTCCTTTTAACCGGACGGAAACCCGCGCAGGATAGGGTGTTGCCATGAAAGCGGCGGTCCCGAAAATTGCCCTCCTTGTGGTTGCCTTGGCAGCGGCGGGCTTGGGCGCAGCCGTCATGGCAGCAACCCCGGACCCCGCGGAACCGGCCGCCGGGTTCTGCACTTCGCCCGGTAGCCAGGCTACCCAGGTCAGGGAGTTCACGGTCAATGGCTACCTTGACGCAGAGGACACGTCCAAGGCCCTCCAGCAGCTCATCGACGACGCCTCCAAGGACGGCGGCGGAATCGTCCAACTGCCCAAGGGAACGCTCACGCTGGGAAAGCCTCTGGTCCTCAAGAGCAACGTGGCTCTCAAGGGAACCGGTGAGGCCACCGTATTGAAGGCCGGGCCTGGGTTCTTGGAGACCAAAGGTCCTTTCGGTGGACACCCGTTGATCACCACCAATGGAGCCCGGAACGTCACCATCTCCCATCTCACCGCGGACCAGAGTGGCCACGAATTGGACGGCAACGCCCCAGGGCGACTGACCGAGTACTTGGTGGACGTCCGCCACACGACCAATGCGTTGGTGGAGGACGTCAGGACACGTAACCCTTTCACCTATTCCATCGCCGTTGTAGCCAGCAGCAATTTCTGCATCCGTAACAACGACACGCTGGTGACCAGCAGCGGCACCTACGACCAATTGGACGGCATCCACATCACCGACTCCCACGGCGGAGTGGTGGAGGGCAACACTGTAGACCAACGCCAAGGTGACGACGGTGACGACGGACTCGTGGCGCAAACCATTGGGGCATCGGTCTACGACGTCACTTATCGGAACAACAAAGTTCGTGGCGGTTCCCACGGTTCCGGACTTCAGCTGGCAGTGGGCAAGCACGAGATCCATGACATCACCGTGGAAAACAACCGCTTCTGGGAGTCGCCCAACGGCGTCAAGATCGGGTACTACGACGGCAACGCTGCGGTGCACGACATTGTGGTGAAGAACAACTCCGTCACTGATACGCCGGGGCCGTGGCTTGATTTCCAAGGCGACCTGCGGAACATCACGGTGACGGACAATGTCATCTGCCAGAGTGGGGCCAAGAAGCTGGACGAGGCTCCCGGCAATGTAGTGGCCAATAACCGGGAAAATTGCTGACCGCGACGCTTCCAGCGGCTACGCCAAAGCCAGCGGCCCAAATGCTCAAAAGGCAGGAACGAAGTAAGTTTCCGCTTTGACAGGGATATCACCCGTGGGAAACAGCGCATCTGCCTGGGTACCGTACTGCCTGATCCGTGGCGGTTTGGCCTCAAGGCCCTGGTCCCAACTCCACGGGACATATCCCAGGTGCGCCAAGCGTGACGCGTCCGGTTCCGCGGTGAGATCGTAGGGAAAATCCGAATAGAGAACCAGGTTTTCGAGATGGCCCATGCCCGCTTCACGGGTGATGAGGTGGTCCACGTGCTTGCCAACTCCAACGGGGCAGAACAGGAGTTCGGCTCCTGTCAGCCCCAATAACGCAGCCACGTCCGTGCGGAACTGCGAAATCAGTGCCCGGTCTCCCTTGGCGATCCGTCCCAGTGCGATGTCGTACCTGTACGTGGGGTACCGGTGGGTGATTTCCGGAAGAATCCGGTCCCATGCGCTGCTGCCAAACCTTGGCGCCCTTCGCTGGCGGAACAATGCGTCAACTGCGCCAAGGTGCAAAGATCGGACACCCATGTCCGCCAGCACTGACTTGTCCTCGGCTTTGCGGGCCTCAAAGAGTTCGCCGGCATCCTTAACGGCGCATTGGCTCATAAAAGACTTCGCGGCCCGTGTATGTGGTCCGGGCGAGGCTTCCGTAAACAGGGTCGCCACGATCACTTCACGGCCGCTGGCTTGGGCCTCCATGAGTGCCCCGCAGGAGAGGACGGCGTCGTCCAAGTGTGGTGAGAGAAACAGCCACGGCGCATCACCGGATAGGGATCGATCGATTCTGGATTGGTGGGTCAACGGCATACCTTCCTACGTGACGACGTGCGGTGTCGGAGAGCCGCTTCCACCGGTAACCGGGCGGGATTGAGTCAAGGCGGGACCCGCAACCGCTGCCCGAAAAGCCGCACCCTGCAGCGCCGCCAGCCGGTCCCAGTTGTAGCCGGCGGCGAAGGCCCGGCCCTGCGCACCAACGTCTGCGAGCCCGGGGTGGGAGTAGCGGTCCTCCAACGCCCGGGCGAGGGCGTCGACGTCGAACGCGTCCACCAACCAGCCCGTACCTTCCGGGACGATTTCCCGCAAGCAGGGTATGTCGAAAGCGATGACCGGGGTCCCGGTGGCCAGTGCCTCGATGGCCACAAGCCCGAAGGTCTCCTGCCTGGAAGGGCACACCACCAACCGCGCGGCGCTGAGGGCCTGGAACTTCGCATCGCCGGACAGCCACCCGAGGAGCGAGACACTATCAGAGAGGCCCGCGTGCTCAATGGCTGCCCGCAGGATGGCCTCGTCAGGGCCGGTTCCTGCAATAAGCAGCTTCCCGTCAATTTTCCGGCAGCACCGCCCCCAGGCCTGCAACAACAGATCCAGGCCCTTGCCGGTGAACTCCAGCCGTCCCAAGCACAGGATGTCCTTGCCAAGCGTCGGTTCGGGTTTCCAAGCTCCGAGATCCACGCCATTTCCGATGACGTCTACGTGGATGCCGGGGTTCAGTGCCGTCAGCCGGTCCGAAATTCCTTGTGAGACAGCAATGGCCCTGCGATGACTCCTCACGCCGAAGCGTTCCACCCAGTGCAACGGGAGTTTGTACTGCCGCGCCTTGTCGCGGGCGTGCAGCCACTGGACCACGGCAAGGGTGGGTCGTTGCGCCCACAGCGGGGCAGCCATGCTTGAGAATGGCGCGAAAAAGTCCTCCACCACCAAGTCTGCGGAGGCCCGGCGTTTGCGGACTTCGAACGGCAGGCGGATCACGTACCCCAGCAGGCGGGTCAAGCGGTTGTTTCCCTGGCCGAAGCCAATGGGCACGTAGTGCACGCTGTCCTGCACCCGTTCACACCACCCCGGATACCTGGTGGTCAGCACAGTGATGGTGAACCCACTGGCCGCGAGTCGACGGTTGGTCTCGTGGGTGCGCACCGATCCCCCACCCGCTCCGGGCATGCGGGGATCTTCAAAACCCAAGTGCAGGACTTTCATGCGTTTACCGTTCCGTCTCGTACGTTTTCGAAGGTGTCCCGGTTCCGTTGGCAGCTCCGGTGCTGAGTTCGGCGGGGGTCACAAACCACAGCGTGGTGGCGCCGTTGGTGGGCCCTTCGGCACTGAATACGGGTGTTGCGTGCTCCTTGAGCCAGACGAGCATGGCAGGGTTGGCGTAGCCGTAGCCTTGGCTGGTGGGGTGCGACTGCGTCAGGATGTAGTTGGCGCCGGCATCCTGCATCAGGGGTGCCGACGGCCAGACCCCGAACCGTGGGTCATCGGCAAAGGCGAACTCGCCGGTGCTGTTGGTGACGCTGACCCGTGCGTCCTGAGGCAGATTGGTTTTCACCCAGTCCTTTGCCTGGACAAAGCCGTTGTCCACGGTCAGGGCCGTCCGTGCACCCAGCACCACGGTCAACACCACGAAGCACAGGCCGGCAACGGCGAGGAAAGTCCGGCCCTTGGAATAACGTTCCCTGAGTTCAACCACCACGAGGACCGAGCACAATACCCCGGCAATCATGACGCCATAGCCATACTGTTCTTCGAAGGTTCCGAAAGCGGCGCTGTACGCCCCCGCGGCGCCCAATGCCAAGCCGGCCAGCCCTATCAGCCTACGATCTGCCCGGTAGCTGAAGCACAACAGGGCACCTGCTACGGGGCACAGGGCGAGCAGGAGGTAACTGGTACCGAAGTGCCCACTCTGTTCCATCAACCGGGTGACGATATTCGGCGAACCTTCTGCGGTGAATCCCGTGCTCTTTTCCAGTCCCGAGGCCCGCAGCAGGCCGCTCGTCTTCGCCTCGATCCAGTCCGGAAGGTGTGCCTGCGACGCCGCTATGGCCAGGTAGGTCGCGTACGGCACCGCCGCTGCAAGCAGTACGACGGCGGCCTGCCGCCATGGCAGGGTCCGTTTCCAGACCGCGGCGACTGCAACCGGACCCACCGTACAGATGATGAAGAAGTCCTTGCAGAGGACGGCGTATCCCAGCAGGAGTCCGGCCCCGATCAGCCGCAGGACAGTCGGGCCCAGGACAGTCGGGCCCAGGATGGTGGGCAGCCTGCCCGCAATGTGCCGCTCCCCCTCCCTCTGCCGCTTCGTCGCTGCATTGCCGATGCCCGTCAGAACGAGGAAGCCCGCCAGGACGAAGGCCATTGCGGAGGTCTCCAGGAAAGCGTGGCTGTTGTTGCGAAGGATGAAGGGTTCGAAGGCCAGGACCACAGCGGTGAGCCATGCCGCCGTCGTGTTTGCCAGCCTCCTGACCAGAAGGAATCCCAAGCCCACCGTGACAGCTCCCAAAGCGGCATTGAGCCAGCGAAGCTGCAGGACTACTTCCACGATGTCGCCGGAGATGCCAAAGAGCTTGATGGCCCCGGCCTCCAAAAGGAAGAAGCCCGGCGGGTGCAGGAAGAAAGGTCCATCCGGCAGGGTGGGTACCTGGCCCGTCGTGAGCGACTCCCCCAACCGGACGTACAGCAGCTCATCCACCCATACTTCGAAGCCGCGCTCCAGGCCGAAGGCCCGCACCCCAAAGGCCGCAGCGGACACTGCAACGAACGCCGCTGCAGGGCTGGTAACCCCTCGGACCATGACGGCCGCCAGCCGGTTGCGGAAAGACACCTGGGCTTTTGTCCGACGCCCGGCAGCCTGGGTAGGTGCCCGGAACCGCGGTAGGAATGACCCGAACCTCAACATTGGCGGCAGCAAACCCCGCTGGTGGGCCAGGACGGCGAGGCCGCTGATGGTCGCCAGGACAAACCACACCGTGGGCTGGACTTGGCCTGCCACCGCCAGAACCATGATCGGGGTTCCTGCGCCGGCTGCGAACCGTCCCAAACCCTTCGCAGGAGCAACGTCGGCGAGTACCGGCCATGAAATAAGCGTCAACACCAGCGCGGCCAGGACAGCACCGACAGCCGAGCCCATAGCCAGGCCGCTGACGGCGGCGAAGTGCCAACCTGCCCAGAGCCCGGCCACCACAAGGAGGCACGCGCAGGCCAGGCCGATCTGGCAGCGACGGTACGCCCGCAACGCCAGGAGGATCGTTGCCAGGACGGTGAGCACGGCGTAGCCCAGTCCGGCCGCAGCAAGCCACGGTAGGAGTTCCAGGGATCCGTGGTACCTGTCCGGAATGATCACGCCCGCAAGAACGTGGGGCGCTGTGGCAAGGATGGCGAAGGCCACCACGGCGAGTTGGCTGAAGGAAGCGAAGGCGGCACCGAGAACCTGCCGGACGTTTACTCCCGGGCTGCGGAGCAACGGAAACGCCACCAAGGCGGTACCTGCCGCTACATAAACCGGGCCCTTGGCGATGGTGGCGAGGGCTTGGAACCCTGCGGCAGCAGATCCTTCATCCAGGAAAGCAACTACCACCACGTCAACGCCCACCAGCACCGAGACTACGCACAGAACGGAGGCGATGTCGGTTGTCTCGGCCCACCGCCACTTCTGCCGGAGTACGCCCGGGCGCCATTGGAGGTCCCGATAGAAGGACCAGGGAACAACCACCAGCGCAAGCGCGCCCAAGGCGAATCCAAGGATTGCACCCACAGCACCCCAGGCGAGGGCGACCACCAGAAGGCTGAAGCCCAATCGCAGGAGCACCTCTCCGATGGTAGTCAGCGCGTACCACTTGAAGCGCAATTCACCCTGCAGCCAGCCTGACGGCGCCGCCACCAGAAAGATGGCCAGCGAGCCCAGCGCAACCGCACCGGCGAGTGCCGGCGTTGCAAAAGCCAACGCCAGGGCACCAGTGATCAAGGCGGCGGAGACACCGGCGATGCAGGAGACGAATACTGAGAAAGCCATGCCGTCCCGGCGCCCTTCGGTACCTGCAGGATGGACGGCAACAAAGTGGGAAAGGGGAAGCGGAACAAGCGCAGAGGCAACGATGCCCACGACGCCCAGGAGCATCGCAGCGGCCGCGAACTGTGTGTAGTCCGCCGTTCCCAGCATGTTGGCCATCAGCAGAGTGCAGGCATAGCTGAGCACTCCCACTACACCGGCAGACAGTGACAGGAAGCCACTGTTTTCAGCGACTTTGGCGCCCGCGTCGCTGCCTGGTGACGGCTCGGGTCCCGCAACCGGTCCCGGCCGTCCCACGTCCGTGGCAGGCGCCCTCTGCTCAAGCTCACGCAAAGTGTCAGTCATGATTCCCCCTAGAAGTCCCCCACGGGCTGGTGCTACATGCCCTCAACGGCGTCTGCAGGCGTAAACGTGCTTCCCGGACCGGCCAGGAGCGTGCTCCGGCCAACGGCGCGCAGTTCAGCCGAAACGACTCCAATGCGCCTCATGACCGCGAAGGCCTCGAATTCGTCCCTGCCCTTCATCAGCACCGAGACCCGACCTTGGTGTTCGGAGACCTCGTCAGTTGGCCGAAGGATGGTTTCCAGGCTGGCACCGGCGGGCAGGTCGAAGTGGACCAGAGTGGACATATCCGATGACGAAACCCCCGGTTCGATCCCTCCGCGGCGTAGGGCTTCCTCTTCCAGGAGCACTCCGGCGAGCAGGTTTGCACTGCGTTCCCAGGAAAAGCATCGGGCCCACTCCTGGCACCGGGCCGACATCTCGCCGGCCAGGCGCTGCTCGGACAGGGTCTGGAGAGCCGCCACCAGGGCGGGGCCAAATTCGGCCGCAGTATCCACCAACCACCCTGTGCTTCCGTCCACAACGGAGTCACGAATTCCAGGGACACGCAGCGCCAGGCACGGAACACCCCACGCGGCCGCCTCTATCACCGAACAGCCCCATCCTTCCGAGGCTGAGGTGGAGACAGTGAGCCAGGCCCTGTTCAGCAGGCTGTCGCGAACGTGGTTGGGTTGGTAGCCGTGGAACGTCACCATGTCATCGAGGCCCAGGTCCATGGCGAGCTGCTGCAGGCGCGGACGTTCAGGGCCATCTCCGACAATTTCCAAACGGAGTTTGGGTATGCTGCCCGCAGCAATGGCGAACTGGCCCAGCAGCAAGTCCAGCCGCTTGTGCGGCACCAAACGGCTGACCACGGCGACCGTGGGTTCAGGATCGCGGGGACCGACGGTGTGGGGCACCTCTATGGTTCCGTTTGGCACTACATGGATGGAACCGGAGAAGCCCAGTTTGCGCAGTTCCAGACGGGTGGACGGCGAAACCGCCGCTATTGCCCGGCGCCCATAAACTGCCTTCGCCCCGGCGCTTTCCAGCAAACGTCCCACAGCAGCCATTGGGGCTGAAAAGCGGGTGCGGAATTGGTCCTGGTGCACGTGGTGGATCAATTGGACAATCGGCATTTCCCGGGGCAGGAACAGCGGGGAAAAGAACGGTATCCCATTCTGGCAATCCACCACGGCGTCGAAGTCATTCCGTGTCCGCAGCATCTTGAGGGCGGCTTTTCCGTAGAGGGACAAGGGTCCACCGGAACGTACCACTCGAATTCCGTCAATGATGTCTTCTGCCGGCTGGTGCTCCTCACGGCTGGTGAACCATGTCACCTTGGCGCCGGAATTGACCCAGCGTTGCGAGATTTCATGCATGTATTGTTCGGCGCCGCCGGCTTGCGAATTCCTGATGTCCCGCCAGTTCAAAACAAGTATCCGTTTTCCGGTCAACTGCCCGGAGAGAGGTGAAGTATCCGGGAAATCGGTCACGGCATGGCCTTCTGTAGCTGGAGAACTGAGGCAAAACTGGAAATCCCGTCCTTGAACGGCCGGAAAGTTGACGCTGCACCATCCGTCCACGCAACGGGCAATTCAACGATCCGGGCGCCTTGGTGCTGGAGTCTGAGAAGAAGTTCCACATCGAACGCAAAACCGGAGGTGCGGCATTGAACCATGGCCGCTGTCAGGGATGCCCGTTCGAAGAACTTAAAGCCGCACTGTGTATCCCAGATGCCTTTGACTTTTGACTTTGTCAGGACACGAAAAGCTGTTCCACCCACCCGGCGCCCCAACTGCTGGGGCTGCACAAAGGTGGATCCTGGCGCGTGTCGGGAAGCGATGACTGCCGAGGCTCCCTGTTGCAAGTGGGCCATCGTCGGGATCAGCGTCTCGAGTGGCGTCGCCAAATCGGCGTCGAAGAAACCCGTGTACCGGGATGTTCCGCTGAGCAGGCCCCTGCTCACTGCTGCGCCCTTGCCCCGGCGCGAACACCCCACCACGGAAATGGGTACGTCATTTCCCCTATCGCGTGATATCCGGCGGACAACAGCTCCCGTTTCATCAACGCTGCCGTTATCCACCACCACAATGCGTGAAGACCACGGCTGGCCGGCCAAAAAATCCACGGCCTGGATCAGAGTGCCCGGAATTCGGGCAGCCTCGTTATAGGCCGGAATAACAACTTCCAGATCTACCGTTGAACGGCGGAGGGAGTCGGTCCCCCTCGGTGCCTGAATATTTCCCCTGGTGCCTGTATGGATACTGTGCGAGTGGAGCAGATCCATGTGAACCTCCCATTAGTCAAACAAATTGACGTCGAGGTCCAAGCTATTAGGGGTTTCGCATCGAAGGCACGAGTAGTCACTACTCGAAATCTGAGGGACCATCTCTTGGTCTGGCCGCTGAGTACGCAGTTTTAGGGACCGACCACTACTTGTATAGGGTCAGAACGAATATTCCAGCCACGTTACATATCCCTCACGGCAGGTGTCGTAATAGTAGGCTTCCCCCTGCCCTATTGCAAGGGAAAGAATCCTCCCAAAGCCGCAAGGAATCCGGGCCAGTGCTGATGCGCCAGCGTCCACGCCGCGGCTCCCATGCCCACCATGGCATATCCACTCACGGGAATAAGGACCAGCCATTCGCGCCGGGAACCAGCCCTCCCCAGCAGTGGAATGGAAAAGGCCCCGTTTGACCGCCAAATTCCGCTGATGATCGATTTGCGCAGGAATTTTGGTGGCTTGATGACAATCGGCCACAACAGGGGCACTCCCCCAACAGTGATCATGTCCCCCACAATGTGCACCACTACGCCGGTGAGCATGGACAGTGGCAACCAACCCCATTGATCCGGCGCGAACCAGGTCACCAGGCCGGCCATCACCAACGCGAACAGCCAGTTGGTGATCCAGCCCGATTTGGGGAAGAGATTCAGTGCTTTGGCCGCCAGGTTGATCATGAACATACACAGCAGCCCCGCGCCCACAGACAGCTTCCCCATGGGCGTCACCATCTGGAACTGTGCGGCCATTGCTGCCAGCACTACAAAGGCCGAGGCACCCAACAGGGAGTGAGTCCCTTGGCGGTGCCCGCCGCTGGCCTTCTCAATGCCCACCGCGATCACGTTGGACAACGGCGGCAAGGAGTTCGCAATGGTGCTGTGGCGGTGGTCCCAGTCGACCACCAAAGCAGTTCCCGCCGTCGCCATGGCGCCGATCAGGATTCCGGTGGAATCCAGGGGGTACCAACCCAATGCGTACGGGCCGGTCGAGGCAATAGCTATCCACGCCGCGGCTCCTGACGCGGCGTGATGTCCTCCCATCATCCGGTTAGCCTGCCTTGACGGGCACGTCGGTAAAGATCGCTTCGATGACGTTGTTGGCCCACTGCAGGATCTCGGCATCCTGGAGATCGCGTCCACCGATCCTGGCCGTTTTGGGCTTGGGAATCAGGACGGCATCCAGTGCAGGCTTCACCTGGGAGCCCGGATACATCCGGTTCAGGCGCATGGTTTTGGATTCCGGCAGTTGCGCCGGCGAGAAACGGATGAAATTGCCTTGGAGCGCGACGTCGGACAGGCCGGCTTCGCGGGCACCCACCCTGAAGCGCGCCACGGCAATGAGGTTCTGCGCCGGCAGCGGTGGCTCGCCGTAGCGGTCCACCAGTTCGGCAAGGACTTCGTCGATCGCTTCATACGTGATGGCCGAGGCCAGCTTACGGTAGGCCTCCAGGCGCAACCTTTCCCCTGGCACGTAGTCGTGCGGGAGGTGGGCGTTGACGGGGAGTTCGATCTTCATTTCCGCCGCCTTTTCCTCGGCCTCGCCGCGGTACTCGGCCACAGCCTCGCCCACCAGGCGAATATAAAGGTCAAAGCCGACGCCTTGGATGTGACCTGACTGCTCACCGCCCAAGAGGTTGCCCGCGCCACGGATTTCGAGGTCCTTCATGGCCAACTGCATTCCGGCACCGAGTTCGTTGTGCGCTGCCACGGCTTTGAGGCGTTCCAGCGCTACCTCGCCCAACGGCTTCTCTGAGGGATAGAGGAAGTAGGCGTAAGCACGTTCACGGCCGCGGCCAACCCGTCCACGGAGCTGGTGGAGTTGCGAGAGCCCGTACTTGTCCGCGCCATCCACAATCAAGGTGTTGGCGTTGGAAATATCCAGGCCCGTCTCAATGATGGTGGTGCAGACGAGAACGTCGAAACGCTTCTCCCAGAAGTCCACGATGATCTTCTCGAGGCGGCTTTCGGACATCTGGCCGTGGGCAACTTCCACACGGGCTTCGGGAACCAGTTCGCGGATCTGTGCTGCGATGCGCTCGATCGAGGAAACCCGGTTGTGGACAAAGAACACCTGGCCCTCGCGCATGAGTTCACGACGGATCGCTGCAGAGGTCTGCTTGTTCGTGTAGGGCCCCACGTAGGTCAACACGGGGTGGCGTTCCTCAGGCGGCGTGGCCAGGGTGGAAGTTTCCCGGATACCGGTGAGGGACATTTCGAGGGTTCGGGGAATCGGCGTTGCACTCATCGCCAGTACATCAACGTTGGTGCGCATCTTCTTGAGCGCTTCCTTGTGCTCAACACCGAAGCGCTGTTCTTCGTCCACGATCACCAAGCCCAGGTCCTTGAACTCGAAGTCCTTGGACAGCAGCCGGTGCGTGCCGATCACGACGTCCACGGCGCCGCTCTTGACGCCCTCGGCCGTTTCCTTGGCTTCCTTGGTGCTCTGGAAACGGGACAGCGGCTTCACCCGCAGCGGGAAACCGGAGAAGCGCTCCGTGAACGTTTCGTAGTGCTGCTGGGCCAACAGTGTGGTGGGCACCAACACAGCTACTTGCTTGCCGTCCTGGACGGCCTTGAACGCTGCACGGACCGCGATTTCAGTCTTGCCATAGCCCACGTCACCGGACACCAGCCGGTCCATGGGAATCTCGCGTTCCATGTCCGCTTTGACCTCGTTGATGGTGGTCAACTGGTCGGGCGTCTCCACATAGGGGAAGGCTTCTTCGAGTTCGCGCTGCCACGGGGTATCGGGGGCGAAGGCGTGTCCGCGGGATGCCATGCGGGCGGAGTACAGCCGGATCAGCTCACCGGCGATTTCCTTGACGGCCTTGCGGGCCTTGGACTTGGTACTGGCCCAGTCGGCACCACCCATTTTGCTCAACGCAGGGGTGTCCCCGCCGACGTAGCGGGTCACTTGGTCCAGCTGGTCGGTGGGCACAAAGAGCCGGTCGCCGGGGGCGCCGCGTTTGGAGGGCGCATATTCCAGGACCAGATACTCCCGCAGCCCGGCATCCGAGGCCGAGGTGCCCGTCACCTTGCGCTGGATCAGCTCCACGAACCGCCCAATGCCGTGCTGTTCATGGACCACGGAGTCACCGGCATGCAGCTGCAAGGGGTCCACTGCGTTGCGGCGTTTGGACGGCATGCGCCGCATGTCCTTGGTGGAACTGGCCGTCGCGCGGCCCAGCAGGTCAGCTTCGGTCAAGAGGCCCAGTTTGAGGCCGTCCACCACGAAACCACGCCCGACGGCGGCGGTGGTCACCTCGATGATGCCGGGTTGGGGTTCCTGGTCCAGGGACTCCACGCGGGAGCACGGAATGTCGGCATCGTGGAACAGCTCGGCCAAGCGCTGGGCGGGCCCGGGACCATCGGTCACCACCACAACCCGCCATTGCTCGCGGACGCGGGAGCCTATGAACTCCAGCATTTCGGCCACTTCGCCCTGGTATCCGCGCGGTTCGCGGGCACGCATGTTCAGGACGTCGATGTCCAGGACCAGGTCCTCGTCAGTGGCCAGCGAGGTGATGGACCACCAGGACACGTCGTGTGCCAAGGCGGCCGATCGGGTGTCGGTGAGGGATCGGAAACTGGCGGCGTGCAGGTCCGTGGAGGCCTGGGACGACAGGTCAAGGGGCGCCGCACCGCCGTCGGACGCTGTTGACCAAGCCGCTTCAAGGAATTCCTCGTTGGTGGCTGCGAGATCGTGCGCGCGGGTGCGAACCTTCTCGGGTTCGATGACGACGGACAAGGAGCCGGCCGGAAGCTGATCCACGAACGGGACCATGGCGTCCACCAGCACGGGCGCCAGCGATTCCATCCCTTCAACGGCGATGCCGCCTGCGATCTTCTCCAGCATGTCCGCAGCTGCCGGCATGTCCGCCTTCAGCTTCGACGCGCGGGACATCACGGAGGGCGTAATCAGGATTTCGCGGCACGGCGGGGCGTGCAGTTCAGTGGGGTGGTGGATGCCGGGGGCGGACAGCGAGCGCTGGTCGGCTACGGCGAACCACCGCATCTGGTCCACTTCATCGCCGAAGAATTCGACGCGGATGGGGTGGTCCTCGGTGGGTGGGAAGACGTCAAGGATGCCGCCGCGGACGGCGAATTCGCCACGGTGCGTCACCATGTCCACGCGGGCATACGCGGCATCGGACAGTGCCCGGACTACCTCGCTGAAAGAGCGTTCCTGTCCTACCTGCAGCGTCACCGGAACCAGGTCACCCAGCCCGGCCACAAGGGGCTGGACCACGGCGCGAACAGGAGCCACTACTACACGCAAGGGGGCCGCCGTCGAGGTTTCAGGGTGGGTCAGGCGGCGCAGGACAGAAAGGCGGCGGCCCACGGTGTCCGAGCGCGGTGACAGCCGCTCGTGCGGGAGGGTTTCCCAACTGGGAAAGGCTGCCACGGACTCGGCGGGGAGATAGGAGGCCAGAGCGGCAGTGAGGTCTTCGGCTTCGCGGCCGGTCGCGGTGACGGCGAGGACCACGGGAGTGCCGGCGCCGTCTGCACCGGCATCAGCAAGCGCCTGGGCCATTTCGGCGAGCAGCACGGCGCGCATGCCCGTTGGCGCGCTGATCTGGTAGTCAGTGTTGCGGTCGCTGAAGGGCCGCTGAGCTTCCGTTCGGACGCGCGCGAAAGTCTTGTCCTCCGCCAATGCGCGGCGCAGACCGTTGAGGCTCATGGCAGAAACTCCTAGGGTGGGTCCAAGGGCAGGCAACACAAATGCCCGGAAATTCAGATGAACGCCGGGTCATTCCAGCCTACCTCTACCCCCAGCCCCAGGAGTTCCTTTGCAGCCTTCGGAAGCCACCCATTCCAACACCCCGCAGGACACCAAGACCGTACTGGTGACCGGCGCCACCGGGTACATCGGCGGCCGCTTGGTCCCCCGGCTCCTCGAGGCCGGCCACCGGGTCAAGGTCCTGGTCCGCACGCCGCAGAAGATCGCCGATGTTCCCTGGCATGACCGCGTGGAGATCGTCGAGAACAGCTTGTCCGACGCCGACGGCCTCGCCGAAGCCCTGGCTGGCGTGGACGTCCTGTATTACCTGGTCCATTCCATGGCGTCCGGCAGCGGATTCGAGGCCAAGGAGGAAGCCATGGCCCGGCTCGTGGCCGGGGCGGCGGCAGAGGCCGGTGTGGACAGGATCGTCTACCTCGGCGGGCTGCACCCGGAGAACGAGGAACTTTCCGTTCACATGCGGTCCCGCGAGACCGTGGGAAAGGTGTTCCTCGATTCGCCGGTTGACGCGATCGTGTTCCAGGCAGGTGTGGTGATTGGTTCCGGGTCTGCGTCGTTCGAGATGATCCGGCACCTCGCCGAAACCCTTCCCGTGATGCCCGCGCCCAGTTGGGTTGGCAACAGGGTTGAGGCCATCGCGGTCCGTGACGTCCTGCATTACCTCGTAGCTGCCGCAGCGCTCCCGGAGAAAGTGAACCGTTCCTTCGACATTGGGTCCAGGGACGTCCTGAAGTACAAGGAGATGATGAACGAGTACGCCGTGGAGCGTGGGCTCCCCCGGCGGCTGGTCATTGCGCTCCCGGTCCCTGCACCGAAGCTGGCCGGTTTGTGGGTTGCCCTGGTGACCCCCATTCCTTTGTCCATGTCGTTGCCCCTGGTGCAGTCACTCCAGCATGACGCGGTGTCGCGGGAGCACGACGTCGACCGTTACTTCTCGCAGCCCGACGGCGGCCTGACGCCCTACCGCCGCGCCGTCGCTTTGGCACTTGGCAAGGAACGGGACGGGCAGGTGGAGACCACCTGGGCCAACGCCGGCATCGACGCCGATCCGCTTCCGAGCGACCCAGATTGGGCCGGTTACAAAGTCTTCCTCGACGAACGGACCTTCCACAGCGAAGCGAAGCCTGAGCAGGTGTGGACCATCATCGAGGGCATCGGCGGCAAGAACGGCTGGTACTCGTTGCCTTTGGCCTGGCGGATCCGTGGGTGGCTGGACAAGCTCCAGGGTGGGGCCGGATTGCTGCGGGGCCGCCGGCATCCCAAGACGTTGAACACCGGTGAGGTAGTGGATTGGTGGCGGGTGGAGGCCATTGACCGCGGGCACCTGCTGCGCCTGCGGGCCGAGATGCGGGCACCGGGAGGGGCGTGGCTGGAGCTGGCGGTGGAGCCCGACGGTAACGGCAGCCTCTACAAACAGCGCGCCATCTTCTTCCCGCGCGGCCTGGCCGGGCGGCTCTACTGGCTGGGTGTCTACCCGTTCCACGGTTTCATCTTCCCGTCCATGGCCCGCAACATCTCGGCAGCGGCCATCACCCTCCAGGAAAGCTCGCCCAAGACCGCCGGTTCAGGGGTGGCCAACGGGACCCCGTAGGATGTTGGGAGCTAAAAAGCTTCACCACCACCATTCACGGAGGACCCATGGCCCTGAGCGCATCCACCACCCTGCCGCACAGCGTTGACCGCGTAGCTGCCGTATTCGTCAACGAAGATTTCCTGCGTCACACCAGCGAACTGGTGGGCGGCTCCCTGGAATCGTTCACGATCGACGGCGACCCCGCCGGTGCCTTCAGCACCACCACTGTCCGCACCCTGCCCACCACCCGCCTGCCGGACATTGCCCGCAAGTTCGTTGGCGAAACCCTGAAGGTCACCCAGACCGAGCAGTGGGAGGCTCCCGCCGCCGACGGTTCACGCGCCAGCAACATCGCACTCAAGATCTCGGGTGCCCCCCTGGACGTCACAGCCGTTCAGCGGCTCGTGGCCGATGGCAGCAACACCCGGATCGAGCTCGAAGGCAACGTGTCCTCCTCGGTGCCGTTCCTCGGCGGCAAGATCGCAGACGCCGCTGAGCCGATGGTGGGCAAGGCCCTGAACATCCAGTCGCAGCAGGCCCAAGCCTGGCTCGAAAGCCACTAGCGTGGAGATCCCCGCGATCCTCGCGGTTGTCCTGATCGTTGCCGGGGTTTGGTCCTTGGTGGTGTGGCCGCAGTTCCTCAAGCGCGTCATGAAGGACCCCCGCGCCCGCGATGCCGCAGGCAAGGCCACTAAATTCCTCACGGTCCACGTTGTCCTGGTCACCATCTCCATGGTGCTGGGACTCGCGACGGCCGCCATCGGGATCGCGGGCCTCGTCGCCTAGGTTTCACCCAACTGAGTCGCAGTTCAGGTCGTTCCCGGCACTGAGAACGACCTGAACTGCTACTTAGATGGGTAAGATGGGTTACTGGTGTGCCGGGAAGTCTGGTCGGCGGAGTCTTTGTGCTCCCCTTAGACCGATTGATTCTTGCAAGTAAGGAGCCCCCGTGGCCCGGAAGCCCCCTGCAGCCCCTCAGCAACCCGGCAGCCCAAGCGCTGTTTTCTCGCGCTCCAGTTACCCCGAGTACCGCAGGATCCTCTCGATCCTCCGTACGGAAACAGTGGGCGGCGCCCTCCTCCTGATAGCCACCGTAGTTGCCCTCATCTGGGCCAACTCACCAGCAGCGGACGGCTACTTCGCATTCCGCGACGTCAAGATCGGCTTCGAGCCCTGGCATCTTGAGTTGAGCCTCGGCCACTGGGCCTCGGACGGTCTGTTGGCGGTGTTCTTCTTCCTCGCAGGCCTTGAGCTCAAACGCGAGTTCGTCGCCGGCGAACTCCGCAAACCCGCGAAGGCAGTTGTTCCCGTGGCCGCAGCGATCGGCGGCGTAGTGGTTCCGGCCCTCATCTTTGTCCTGTTCAACCTCGGGTCCCCGGAAACGCTCAAGGGCTGGGCCATTCCTACCGCGACGGACATCGCTTTCGCCCTCGCCGTCCTGGCCGTCATCAACACCCACCTGCCGGCCGCCCTCCGGACGTTCCTGCTGACCCTCGCCGTGGTGGACGACCTCATCGCCATCGGCATCATCGCCTTCTTCTATTCCACGGGACTCCAGCCGCTCATGCTGTTGGCCGCCTTGGTGCCGCTGGCTCTCTTCACGTTCCTGGTCCAAAAGCGGATCCGCAGCTGGTATTTGCTCATCCCCCTCGCCTTGGCCACGTGGGGTTTCGTCCACGCTTCCGGGATCCACGCCACGGTGGCCGGAGTGCTGTTGGGCTTCGCCGTTCCGGTCCTGGCCAGCGGCAGGAAGGGAGAGCCTGCTGAAGGGCTGGCTGAGCACTTCGAGCACCGGCTGCGCCCGTTCTCGGCAGGGTTTGCCGTACCAGTCTTTGCGTTCTTCTCAGCCGGCGTGGCCTTGGGTGGATTCGATGGCATGGGCGCAGCCCTCAGGGATCCCGTGGCCGTCGGCATTGTGGCAGCGTTGGTGGTGGGCAAGGCCGTGGGCGTCTTCGGCACCACCTTCCTGGTCACCAAGACCACCCGCGCAAGCCTCGATTCCAGCATTGCCTGGATCGACCTCTTCGGACTGGCGCTCCTGGCCGGCATTGGGTTCACCGTCTCGCTGCTGATCGGCGAGCTGAGCTTCGGGACCGGTTCGGCACACAACGACCACGCCAAGGTGGCCATCCTCGCAGGTTCCCTGATCGCGGCGCTGCTGGCCGCCGTCGTGCTCAAGGCCCGTAACCGGCGGTACCGTCAGGTGCAGGCGGATGAAGAACGGGACGACGACGGCGATGGCGTGCCTGACGTCTTTGCCCGCGCCTGACGCGCGGGGTGCTGGGGCGCTGCTGGGAGGTTAGGCGGTGGCCTGGTTGAGTGCGTCCTCGGCAGCAACCCAGGAGATCATGGCGCATTTCACGCGGGCCGCGTAACGGGCAACGCCCTCGAAAGCGGCAGCGTCGCCAAGGATCTCCGGGTCCGCCTGGACTTTGCCACGCGACCGGAGGACCTCGCGGAAGTTCTCGATCACAGAGCGCAGTTCCTCCACGGACATGCCCTCGCCCAGGTCGGTGAGCACCGAGGCCGAGGCCATGGAAATGGAGCAGCCCGCACCGTCCCAGCTGATCTGCCGGACGGTTCCGTCAGCAACGGCGAGCCGCAGCGTCACTTCATCCCCGCACACCGGGTTCAGCTGGTGTGATTGGCCGGTGGACGCCCCTTCGGGGGCCGCCGTTTCAGCCAGGCCGCTGCCGTGCCGCTGCTTGGAGTGGTCCAGGATGATCTGCTGGTACAGCTGGTCAAGACTCATGGTGGTTGTTGCCTGTTCTGCGAAAAATCGTTGGTGTGAGGCTGCCCGGCTGTTCAGGGCTGCCGAAAGTCAGGCCTGGAAATATGCCCGAACCCCGGAAACAGCGTCAAGGAAAGCATCGACGTCGTCCGTGGTGTTGTAAAGGTAAGTACTCGCCCGGGTGGTGGCCGTCAGGCCCAGGCGGCGGTGCAACGGCTGGGCGCAGTGGTGACCGACACGAACGGCAATGCCGCGATCATCAAGGAACTGCCCGACGTCGTGCGCGTGGACACCGGCGACGTCGAACGCTGCCAGGCCGATCCGCTCGGACCCGGAGGCAGGACCCACCACACGGATGCCGTCGATACTCTCGAGCCCTTTGACGAGGCGCTGACCAAGCGTCGATTCCCAGGCATGAATGCGGTCGATGCCGGTCTCGGTGAGGTAGTTTACGGCGGCAGCAAGCGCCACGGCCTGGGAGATCCGCTGGGTACCGGCCTCGAACCGCTGTGGGGCCGGCAAGTACTCGGCCCGCTCCATGGTGACCGTGGTGATCATGGAACCGCCGGTGAGGAAAGGCGGCATGACATCAAGGAGTTCCTGCTTGCCGTAGAGCACGCCAACACCTGTGGGCGCCAGCATCTTGTGCCCGGAGAACACAGCAAAGTCGACGTCCAACTCTTTGACGTCCACAGCCAGATGCGGCACGGACTGGCAGGCATCCAGGACCACCAAGGCACCAACCTTGCGGGCGAGTGCCACGAGTTCGGCCACCGGGTTGATGGTACCCAGGACGTTGGAAGCGTGGGTGAAGGCCAGGAGCCTGGTCCGTTCCCCCACGATCCCGGCTGCGGCGTCGAGCATCAACGTCCCGTCATCGGTGACGGGGATGTATTTGAGGGTGGCCCCCGTCCGGAAGGCCAGTTCCTGCCACGGGATGAGGTTGGCGTGGTGCTCCATTTCGGTGACCACGATCTCGTCGCCCGGACCAATGGCGAGGTCCTTCAAGCGTGAATCGCCGCGGCCCTGCGCCGCCCACAACCCTGCGTTGGACAGCGCGTAGCTGATGAGGTTGAGTCCCTCGGTGGCGTTGGAGGTCCACACGGTTTCCTCGTACTGCGCGCCGATGAAGTCCGCCACGGTCTGGCGTGCGTCCTCGAAGACCTCCGTGGCTTCCACGGCAAGGTGGTGGGCTCCACGGTGAACGGCCGCATTGCGTTGCTCGTAGTACTCCTGCTCGGCCTCGATGACGCTGAGCGGGTTTTGCGACGTGGCGCCCGAATCCAGATAGATCAAGGGTTTACCGTTGACCAGCTGGTCCAGCACCGGGAAGTCATTCCGGATCCGCAACACCTCCGCATTGTCCATGGCGTGCACGGACCGCAGCAGTGAGGCGGGGGTTGATACGGCAGTCAAGGGGCGCTCCTTGGAAATCCTTCAGGGACTTCCCATTATCCCACGATGGCCCCCTGCGTGCGCTGCCCCAGGTGTGCCGTACAGCACGTTCAGCCGCCGGCCCTCCCGGGCACCCAGCCCAGCGGCGGAACAGCCTCGCTGTCGAACGCATGGCGCAGCCGTTCAACCAGGACCGATGCGCGCCGGCTTGCCGCACTCCGGGTTCGGGCTTCATACCCGCTGGCAGCACGCGAGTAGCACACGGAAGCATGGGCAAACAGCCTGTCGGCAGACAGGCTTCTTCCCGCCGCTTCCAACGTCTTGGGGTCGTTGTCCAACAATGCCGAGGCAAACGCTCCCAGGGCGGCTCCTCCGGCTCCGTGAACTTCCGCCGCAAGTCCTGACAGCCGCCGCTGGACCACAAGGTCGTCGACGGCGGCACTGCTTGCGTTGAGTGTCAGGAGGGAGACTGCCTCGGCTTCCAACAACGTGCTGCCCTGGAGGTGGAGTTGTTCTGCCAACGCCAACAGATGGCCCGGCTTACCGGCAATCTGGTCCTGCGCCGCCGCCAGATAGAGGGAGCTGAGCTGGGGAAGGAGGCCCTCGGGATCCTCAACTTCCTGCAAAGCGGCCAGGCTCTGCCCACTACGCTCCATCGCCTGCACAGGGTTTCCGCACAGCGCTTCGGAGTAGGCCAGCGCGGCCGCAGCGAAAGCCAGTACCGGCGGAAGGCCGGCGTCGGACAGTTCCGCAAGGACCGGCTCCAAGGTTCCACGCGCGGCGCGGGGAAGCCCCTGGCTGAGTTCGGCGTACCCGCGCGCAACCTCCATGCACACGGCAAGGTAGGTGGGGAGCACAAAGGCGGAAGGACACTCCAGGAGTGAGTCCACTTGGCTCCAGGCCAGATTGCTGCGAAGGCAAACTACGTGCCGGAGCAGTACCCCCGGCCGGAACATCTCCAGGGCGGGGTCCTCGTCAACGACCGCCATGGCCGCAGTTGACCGCTCCAACGCTTCCGGGGCGGATCCGGTCAGTAAGAACCGTTCAGCTTCCCGGACGTTCCACACCACGTGGCCGGAAACAGTCCCCTCTGAACCGGCGTCCTCCGGAACGCCCAGGGCTTCACTGGGGACAGCCCCCAGGAGTTCCAAGGCCATCAGTCGGCTGCCGGCCTCGGCCTTCACTTCCGGCGATCCCCCACCCGCTGCCAACTCCCGCAGTTCCGGGGCAGCTTCGCCCAACAGGCCTTCGGCAACCAAGGCCCGCGCCCTGAGGAGCCTGGCCTCGTCCTTCCGGCCCGGCCCTGCCACTGCTGCGGCGGCCCGCATGGCCAGTTCTGCTGTTGACGGCCTGTCTGCGGCCGGGGCTGTGGCCAGGAGAAGTTCATCGGAGAGTGTCAGGCCGCAGTCAAGGGTCCAGGTCATCCACCGCAGCAGGGTGGGGGCTGATTCGCGCGTGAGCACGGGTTCCTCAACACCAAGGCGGAGGGCCAGGCTCCTGGGGCGGGGCACGGCCAGTCGGGTACCTTCGCCACGCAGCCAGGAACTCATCCTGACCATTGGCGGCCTCCCCGCCAACAGCCTGATGTGGTGGTTGGCCAGAAGGTGTTCTACGGCGCTTCGGCCAAAATGGTGTTCCACAATGTCCAGCGCCACAGGTTCAGCGAGCGCTATCAGCTCCAAGGCGTGCCGTTCCTCGGAGGGCCTGGCGGCGTTCTCGGACTGCACATGCGCCACCACGCCCGGCCAGTCGCAGTGGGCGCGCACATCAATGGTCCAGAAGCCGTCCTTCTGCACCAGCAGACCAGCACGACGTGAATCGTTGATGGCGATCTCCAGCAGCCCCACATTGAAGCCGCTCATGGCGGCTAGAAGGCTGCTGGCACGGCGTTGGACTTTTCCACTCAGGACGGCTTCGGTCAGGGCATGCGCCTCGGTGAAGGTAAAGGGCGGAAGAAAGTACTGCTCAAGGAAGCCGTCTTCCCAGAGTTGGTAGAGGTCCGGAGGAAGGGGCCGACGGCTGTCGGCCGTAGCGACCAACGTTGCCCCAAAACCGGGTATCAGTTGCAGCAGGACGGCCAAGGAGGCTGGGTCGACGTAGTGGATGTCGTCCACCAACAGCACCAGAGGCGGCCTTGCCGTTTGGGGCCGCCGTTTGTTCCGGCGTCGGCCGATCTGTGGAGTGTACAAGTATTCAGCGGCGCCCAGGGTGCTGGTCAGGGCGCGGAGGACGTGGAGTCCCGGCGGCAGCGTGTCTTCCCCGTTGGTTTCAGGTACCGCACCCAACGCGCCATAACTGGTGGCCTTCAGCTCCGGCTTTCCGGCGAAACTTCTGACGTCCATGGTTTCCGGGAGGCCCTCTTTGATGGAGAGCAACAGGTGGCTCTTTCCGGTTCCTCGGTCCCCTACCACCACGATGCCACTGGTGGAGGGCGACGGTACTGCGGAAAGAATGATGTCCAGGAGCCTCGTCCGGTCCGGGAAGGGTGATGGCCTCAGCCCGACTGTGACGGTGTCTTCGTCCAGCCAGGGATCCGGCAGCATGCGCACTCCAATAGCAGCAGTCCCATGGTCCGGGAGGTGTGGTTTCCGCGAAGTGCGGGCTACCTGGCCTAGAAGCCGGCGGCGGCTGGGGGGAGAGTCTCGGTCTCAGAAGACTCTGTCGCCGCCGGCTTCGTCCAGGGCCGGAACACCTTGCGGTGCCCGGTGCATCGGCTCAAAGAGACCACCGATGCGGATGATGCGACTTTCGGAATCCCGGTGATGCTTGGGGCTGAACCGTTCTTCCAAGATCAATACTGCCGGGGTGGCGAACCGGGTACACCAGTAGTTGGTACTCGATTAGTCCGGGGCTTTTTCCGGGCTTATACCTTGTTGTACTCAGTCCCTCGGAGGGGCACTACTTGGTTTTGGCACAACACTCCCGCGGATTACTCCATTGATTGGCCAAAATCCGCGCAGCGGCGGGCCCAAGTGGCGTGATGCGTGGTAAATGAGTACTCAAAGAGCGCTGGCGTCAATGACGGACAGCAGCTCCGAGATCTTCGCGCCGGCGAATGCCCAACTTGGCGTAACTGCGGTAAAGGTGGCCCTCTACCGTGCGTACGGACACCATGAGCTTCTCTGCGATCTGGCGGTCGGTCAGTCCTGAGACTGCCAACGCCACGATGTCCTGCTCACGGCGCGTCAACGGCACCGAGCGGTCCGCTTCGGTGCTGGGGTCATGAACCAGGGCATCACCGAGGCTGGCTTCGCTGACATCGCGCAGCACCGCTGCCTGGCGGGCCTCCGGGCGCTTTCCTTCGGCGTCGAAGGACAGTGCCGCTTTGTCGAAGGCCACGGCAGCTGGTCCGGGCATGCCGGCGGCGGCCAGAAGGTTGCCGGCGTTGACGAAGCCTTGGCCGTCAGCGCCCTGATGTGCTTCCGCCAGGGAGAGCCAACCGGCGGCCCAGGCACCGGACATGGATGGTGTGATCCCCGCGATGGATTCCATGGCCTGTACGTCGCCAAGCTCGGCACGGAGCACCAGATTTTGCAGCAGGACACCCGGCAACTGATGCAACCGCAGGGATTCCGGGAGCTTCCTGAGCTTGTCCAGCCCTGAACCTTTGGCCACCAGCTCCTGGCCGGCCAAGGTAAACAGTTCCGCGAGCGCCTCCACGTAGGCTCCTCCCGCCGCAGCACCGGCCTGTTCACCGGCCCGTTCACCGGCCAGGCGCTCGGCAAGCGCAGTATCGCCGGACCGGGCCGCGGCGTAGAACGCCAATGCAGTGCCGAGGTTCTTCAGCTGCTGGGGGTCCCTGACCCTGAGCGCCTCGACGGCGGGAGTCACCAGCTCCGCGGCTTGCTCCAGCCTGCCCTGACGCAGCATCGACAACCCCTTGAGTGTTTGGATGTCGCCACCAAAGACAATGAGTCCCATGGCCGATCTCGCGGAGTAACGTTCAAGGGCAGTCCCGGCGGCGCCCCAGTCCCCCGCTCCCAGTGCGGCGAAGGTGTAGCGCGCCAGCACAAAGTCGCTGAAGTACAGGAGGTCATCAGCCGGCTCGTCCAGCAGCACCAACGCTTCACGGCCGGCGTCCAGCGCCTCCACGGCGTGGCCTTCCGCTGTCAGGAGTTCGCATTGCATGGCCAGGAGGAACACCCGGTTCATGATAAAATCCGGTTCATCTGCGCTGAGCGCTGCCTCAAACCGGTCCAGGCCTTCGCGGAGTTCTGCGTAGTGGCCCTCGTGGGCAAGCGCCGCCAACTCGAGTGCCCTGGCATGCCGTCCCACGAGTCCTGCCGTGGGGTCAGATTCCGGAAGGTCCTTGATAAAGGTTGCCGCCGCGCTCCGGGCATCGGCCACAATGTCCGCCGCGGAGTCCCCCGTGGCCGCCCGCGCAGCGGCCCACAACAGCCCTGCTCCCAGTGGGCCCGACGGATCGGCGTCCAAGTACCCCAAATCCTCTTCCAACAGGCGCACGGCACTGCGGAAGTCGCCGTCGTTATAACTGACCATGGCCATGACTGCCCGGGCGCGCGGCCGCAGCGCCTCGGAGCGGACCTTACCGGCTGCTGCCAGCGCCAAGGGGTTCTGGAGCAGCTTCGCAGCCAGGAAGGCGGCCTCAAGCAGCTGTTCATCATCGACGTCGGCGCCGCAGTCCAGTGCCCAGCTCACCAACCGGAGCAGCCCTTCAGCAGTGGGCTGCTCCGCGAGCAGGTGCTGGACCATGCGCTGGCGGATCTGGAGGCTGCGGGCAGGCGAAACAATCTGGCGCAGCGCCTCGCTGTACATGGGGTGCCACATTCTGAGGGGACTTCCGGGCCCGTTGGTGGATAGCACCAACCGGCTGTCCATCAGTGCCCGCACAGTCTCCCTTCCAACCTGCGTGTCCAGCACGGCGGGTGGGACGGGTTCGGAGAGGGCAATAACGTACATCGCTTCCCTCTCAGCCTCGCTGGTCCGCAGTACCCGGTTCCGCACTACCTCGGCCAAACCCTCGCCGCTGCCCGAGAGGGCACGGGTGAGGAACCAGACACCGTTCCGCCGCACCAGGTTTCCGTCCGCCCGTGAGTCATCAAGGAGGCAGCGAAGGAGCAGGGGGTTTCCCTCTGAAACGGAGTGCAGCACGTCCGCGGCACTGGCCATGACAGTTCCGCCCAGCGTCTTTTCCGCGAGTTCAGTGACGCCCTCATGGTTCAGGGGATGAAGCTCCAGGCGCTCGGCAAGGCCGTCGTACCACAGCTGAAGCAGCGCGGCGGGCAGACCGGGGCGGGGCCTGCCCGTGGCCACGAGCCTGGCCCACCCTGCCGTCACCAATTCGGCCAGGATCTGGGTGCTGCCTTCGTCAAGATCGTGGGCATCGTCCACAATCAGCAGAAGCCGTGCGCCTTCGCCGCCACGACGCTTCTCAAACTGCGCCCAGAACTCCCGCAGGATCGCCACCGGCGAGGTGGCTTGTTCCACCGGCAGGTCCAGTAAGTAGGGCGCCAGGACACCGTAGGGCACAGCAGACAACGCGGGGCTTCCGTGGACCCGCATCACCACCATTTCCCCTGCCAGGCGGGCCCCAATTTCGGCCGCCAAGGCCGTCTTTCCGATGCCGGGGTCCGCTACCAGGAGTACAGCCCCCGCGCCTTCCTGGCGCAAAATCTTCGTGGCAAGATCCAGCTCGGCGCCCCGGCCTACAAGGTGCTCAGCCTGCATGGGCGCTCCGTGCTTCTACGGCGCTGCCTGCCTCATAGGAGTCCATTGAGCTCGCCTCGGGACGAAACACCCAACTTTGTGAACACCTGATACAAATGGCCTTCGACTGTTCGCACAGACACCCCAATATCCATCGCGATTTCACGGTTGCTGACACCCTTCCCGGCGAGTTTAGCAATCTGGCGTTCTCGCTCCGTCAATACCGGCGCGTCGCTTCGCGGTTGGATCGGCAATGCGGACACGGAATGCTCCAGTCGTTCCAGCCTCAGCTGCGCCGTGCGGGCAGCAGTTGTCTCGCCCGCATCCCGGGCAAAGTCCAGCGCCATGGCGACGCATCTGGCTTCAACCACCAGCAGGTCCAGGGTTGCTGCGGCGTCAGCTGCCTCCAGCATGGCCCGGGAACTCTTGGTCAGTGCACCGCGGGCGAGGTTGCCGGATATCTGGGCCAGTGGACCTTGCCTGCGCCCGGCAATATCTGCGAGCAGCCGGTACTCGTCGTCGGTGCCTTCAACTGTGGCGCCGAAGAGGCAGATGCCGGCTGTGGTCAACCGCTGCTTCTCGACGTCGTTGTGGACCCGGGCCAGGAGCCGCTGCTTGACGTCGGGATCCCCCATCCATCGCCCGGCCATCTCGGCACAGAAATCGGCCACGGACTCGGAGAAGTACGTCCCGTCTCCGCGGCACGTCCTGTACAGGTCCAGGTAACGGCCCGCTTCCACGGAATTGCCCACCTGGGCATAAGCGAAAGCGGTGGCAGCGTAGGCCACCTTGTTCATGTTCATGGCCGGGCGCAGTTCCAGCTGCGCAACCGCGGACCGGAGGGGTTCAATGGCGCTGGCAGGCTTGCCGGCGTAGGCGTAGGCGAGGCCGATGCCCAGTTCAGTCAAGGCACCCCTGTACTGAAGCCGTGACGACCTGGAGGGTGCGCGCCGCATGAGTTCGATGCATTGCCGCCACTGCCCGGACAACAACAGGACCAGGAAGGCATGCTTTGCGAAGGCTTCTTCAAGCTGGGCTGGCCGTTCAGTATCGCCCAAATGCCGTGAAACGGTGCGCGCGAGTTCCTGTGCCTCAAGCTCGCGGCCAAGAATGCAGCGGGCCTCAACCAGGAAAAACGCGGACCTGAGCCAGTGCTCCCGGTCCGCTTCGGGATCCTTGGCCAGTTCCTGTTCCAAGTGGTCGATGATTGAGGCGTACTCACCCATGTAGGTGTTGTACTCGTAACTGCACAGGTGGAGGCGATTGAGCGCCTTGGCCACTGTCTCTGCCGGGTAGTTTTCCGCCATGGCCCCAAGAGTCTCAAGTCCGTCGGATATGACCCCCGGCACCATGCCCGCACGACCATCAATCCACGTCATTGCCTGGCATTTCGCGGCCGTTACTTCCGCGAACTCCACGGGGTCCAGCGCCGCGAGGTGGGACCCGGACACCTCATCCAGAGCTTGGGCGGCGTGCAACGGCAGGTCCAGCATGAGGTACGCCGCAGCCTTCAGCCGCTGTCCCGGGACCCACTCTTCGTCCTTGGGATCCAGGGACAGGGTGCACTGGATGGCAAAGTTGGGATCGTAGTTGTCCAGGGCGGCACGTCCGGCTGCCAGTGCGTGGGCCGGCGATGGCATTGGCTCGTCCTCGCACGAATGCATCCATGCTGCGTAGCTCAGTAGATCCTGTGCGGCGAGACCCAACAGTTCAGGCTCCTTGGGGCCATGAAGCATCAGCCGGAGCTCGCGCCTGCGGCGGGTGCTCAGCCAGCCCTGGACTACCTCTCCCACATAGGGATCCCGGAGGGATACCCAGTGGTCATTACCCCGTTCAACGGTGAGCAGCCCGGAGTCTTCCATCTCCACCAGAACTTCGGTGCCAAAGATGGCTGCCAGGTCCACCAGGGTTGCGCGCTGAGCACAGGCGAGTATTTCGACGACGGTCCTGCTGGCCTGCGTTTCGCGCGCCAGTTTGGAGCGGACGAAGTCCTCCACCACCGTTGCGCCCTCCAGTTTGATCCGGTCCCGGAGCGTCCAGACAGAATCGTTGAGCACCAGGTTGCCGGTATGCCGCTGCTCTTCCAGGAGGGCGTGCAGCAGCATGGGGTTTCCGCCCACGGCCGAGTGCAGTGAACCAACCAGCGTTGATGATACGTAGTGTCCAAGGACCGATCCCAACACCTGCTTGGTCTGTTCTTCGCTCAGGGTGTTGAGGTGGACCTCGCCCAGTTCCCCTTCCAGGACCAGGCGGTGGAAGTCCGCGGGGAGGTCACTGGCGCGCTGGACTGTGGCAACTACCTTGGCGGTGCCGGTGGCCATGAGGTTCAACAGCACGCCCGTGCTCATGGGGTCCATGCCGCCGGCGTTGTCCACAATGAGAACGGTGTCCCGTCCCGCCGCTTCTTTCCTGATCAGGCTTGTCACGGCGTGCAGGATGCCGGTAGGAGAACTGACCGCTTCGGATGGCAGGCGGGCCAGCAGGAAACCCAGGCATCCGTAAGGGGTTTGGCCGTTGGCAACGGTGTTCCGCAGTTGAAGGCTGTGGACCTTGGAGCCCAGGGAGGAGACCACGGCACGGGCGAGGCCGGATTTGCCGATTCCGCGTTGGCCGGTGAGGACCACGCCATAAGATTCGGGTGACTCGAGGAATTTCCCCGCCTTCGACAGATCGTGGCTGCGGGCCAGCAGTGACCACGTTTGCCTGTCCGTTGATCCGCCCACAAGATCGGGAGCCGCAGCCCTTGCTGCGCCTCCCCCGCCCTTGTTTAGCAACTCCGCCGACATTCGCATCCTTCGCTACACATCCGCGACAGTCCCCCACCGCTTACCTGCGTATCATGCACACTACCGCCGGGCGCCGACAGTTTGTAGACCTTAGGGTCCTCGGGACCGTCAGGCTTTCCTCAGGCTTTCCTCAAGATTCGCTCAAGTTTTGGCGGGGTGGTGTTTCTGCTGCGCAGACAACAGGCCCTGGTCCATGAGCAACTGCACGGCGTCGGCCGCCTCGTCCAGCAGGAACGGCAGTTCCTTTTTCTCGGCGGTGCCGAAATCCCGGAGGACGTAATCAGCGGTCTCTATCCGGCCCGGAGGCCGCCCTACTCCTACGCGGACGCGCAAATAATCCTTGGTGGCCAGTGCTTTGGACATGTCCCGCAGGCCGTTATGTCCGCCCTCGCCGCCGCCGAGTTTTAGCTTGATTGTGTTAAATGGGATGTCGATTTCGTCATGGACCGCTATGACATGGTCCGGAGCGATGTCGAAAAAGTTGCACAGGCCCGCAACCGGTCCCCCGGATGTGTTCATGTACGTCATGGGCTTGGCCAACACCACACGGGGGCCACCTATGCCCAACCGGCCTTCCACGATTTGGGCGCGGGCCTTGTGGACCTTGAACTTTCCGCCCATGCGGGAAGCGAGTTCGTCCAGCACCATCTGGCCCACGTTGTGCCGGTTGTTGCTGTACTCACTGCCGGGGTTGCCGAGGCCGACAATCAGCCAAGTGTCACTCATGGTCTCATCCTAGGGAACGTTTGGTTGTATCAGTGGGGACGTGATGTACCGGCGGGACTGTTCTTGAGCAGTGCAAGGACAAAGGAAAGTGGCCGGGACCCGAAGGTACCCGGCCACTCAATGGCTTTGCGCCTCAAGCAGTCATAAGACTACTCAGCGGCCGGTGCTTCTTCTTCAGCCTCGGAAGCGGTCTCAGCGATGCGGACCACCAGGGTGTCGCCTTCGGTGAGGAGGGTGGAACCCTTCGGCAGGACGAGGTCCGAAGCGTGGATGCTCTCGCCGGCCTTGAGGCCTTCGATGCTGACCTCGACGGCGGTGGGAACGTGGGTTGCCTCAGCCTCGAGGGAAACCGTGGTGGCTTCGAGGCTGGCAACAGCACCCGGAGCAACTTCACCGGAAACGTGGATCGCGATGTCGACGGTAACCTTCTCGCCGGCCTTCACGGTCTGCAGGTCAACGTGCTCGATGATCTGCTTTACGGGATCGCGCTGGATGTCCTTGACGAGCGTCAGGTGCTGCTCGCCGTCGACGTCGATCGCCAGGAGGGCGTTCGAAACGCGCACTGCCAGCGTGGTGGCGCGGCCCGGCAGGTTGATGTGGATCGGCTCTGCGCCGTGGCCGTAAATGACAGCCGGGATCTGGCCGGCCATGCGTGCACGGCGGGCGAAACCCTTGCCGAATTCGGTGCGCAGTTCTGCGGTGAGCTTCTGCTCAGACATGTGTACTCCTTGATTACTGTGGCGCCCGAAAAAATCCGGGCTTGTCTATCAGCAAGGGCGGAGGTCTGGAGACCTTCTACGCCCGGCCGAGATCGGCCGCTGAGCAGCCGTTCCGCCTGTGTCGAAGGAGATGCAGACCCAGTCGATAACGGAGACCCGCAACCCTGGTCCACGCAATGTGGACCGGATGTGCTCTCCCTCGCCAAGGTATCCCCAAGAGTTTAGCAGCGGAACGCGTCCAACATGAAAACGGGCAACAAAAGGGGCCACCCGCAAGCCCGGAGGCTGCGGATGGCCCGTTCTGGTACGGAGATTCTTATGCCTTGCCGTCGAAGAGGCTGGTGACCGAACCGTCGTCGAACACTTCACGGATGGCGCGTGCAATCAGCGGTGCGATCGACAACACCGTCAACGACGGGAAGCGCTTCTCGGCCGGGATGGGCAGCGTGTTGGTGACCACGACTTCGCGGGCACCGGAATCGGCCAGGCGCTGCGCGGCAGGGTCGGAGAAGACCGCGTGGGTGCAGGCGATGATGACGTCCTTGGCACCGGCGTTCTTCAGGACCTGGACAGCGCCGGAGATGGTTCCACCGGTGTCGATCATGTCGTCGATCAGGACGCAGGTGCGGCCCTCAACCTGGCCAACAACAGTCTTGGAGACAGCCTGGTTGGGAACGGTGAGGTCGCGGCTCTTGTGCACGAACGCCAGCGGGGCGCCGCCCAATCGCTCGGCCCACTGCTCGGCAACGCGGACGCGGCCGGTGTCGGGGGAAACAACGGTGATGTTGTCAGCCTCAACCTTGGTGCGAATGTAGTCAGCCAACAGCGGGATGGCCATGAGGTGGTCAACGGGACCGTCGAAGAAGCCCTGGATCTGCGAGGTATGCAGGTCCACGGACATGATGCGGTCCGCGCCGGCGGTCTTGTACAGGTCGGCGACCAGGCGGGCAGAGATGGGCTCGCGGCCGCGGCCCTTCTTGTCCTGGCGGGAGTACGGGTAGAACGGCGAAACAACCGTGATCCTCTTGGCAGAGGCGCGCTTGAGGGAGTCGATCATGATCAACTGCTCCATCAGCCAGTTGTTCAGCGGCGCCGGGTGGGCCTGGATGACGAAGGCATCGGTGCCTCGCACGCTCTCGGCCGAACGGACGTAGATTTCCCCATTGGCGAAGTCGTAGGCGTCGATGGGCAGGAGCTCAGTCTCCAGCTCCTTCGCGATTTCCTGCGCCAGCTCCGGATGCGCCCTTCCGGCGGCGAGAATCAACTTCTTCTCTCCGTGTGCGGTAATTTCGCTCATGCCTATTTGCCTTCTTCTATGGTTGCCGGGGATTGTGAAGATGTGGGGGTGGCGGCCGGTTCCTGGGCGGCTTCGGCCAGAGTGGCGGAAGCTGTACCCGGACGGTTGGCAATGACCCAACCTTCGGCGTTCCGCTGTGCGGCCAGGCTGAGGGCGAGGGCGCCTGCGGGAACATCCTTGCGGATGACGGCACCGGCGCCGCTGTAGGCGCCGTCACCTACAGTCACGGGAGCTACGAAGACCGTGTTGGAACCGGTGCGGACGCCCGAGCCGATCACCGTGCGGTGCTTCTTCTCGCCGTCGTAGTTGGCCGTGATGTTGCCGCAGCCGATGTTGGTGTCCTCACCGATTTCCGCGTCGCCGGCGTAGCCCAGGTGGGACAGCTTGGAACCGCGGCCGATGGTCACGTTCTTGGTTTCGTAGAACGCGCCGATCTTGCCGGTCTCCCCCAACACCGTGCCCGGGCGGAGGTAAGTGAACGGTCCAACACTTGCTTTGGCACCAATGGTGGAACCGGAGCCATGCGTGCGGATCACCTTCGCGCCCTCGCCCACGTTGACATCGGTCAAGGTGGTGTCAGGACCGACGACGGCGTCGCGCGCCACCGTGGTGGAACCGTGAAGTTGGGTGTTGGGCAGCAGACGGACGTCTTCGTCTAGGGTCACCGTCGAATCGATCCAAGTGGTGGTCGGGTCCACCACGGTCACACCGGCACGCATCCAGGAGTCGATGATGCGGCGGTTGTGCTCGGCGCCAAGCGCCGACAACTGGATGCGGTCGTTGGCGCCTTCAACCTGCCAGCGGTCTTCGGTCACGACGGCGGCAACCCGGCCACCGGCGTCGCGCGCCAACCCCAGGACGTCAGTCAGGTACATCTCGCCCTGGGCGTTGTCCGTGGTCACCTTTGCCAAAGCGGTACGCAGCACGGCGGCGTCGAAGGCGTAGATGCCGGAGTTGACCTCGCGGATGCTGCGCTCGGACTCGCTGGCGTCTTTGTGCTCGCGGATGCCGGTGACAGTTCCGTCGTCGGCGCGGAGGATCCGGCCATAGCCAGTGGCGTCGTCCAGGACCGCGGTGAGTACCGTGACAGCGTTGCCCTCGGCCTCATGGGTCGTAACGAGTTCCCCAAGCAGTTCGCCCGTCAGCAGCGGAACATCGCCGTACGTCACTACTACGGTGCCGGTGAGTTCAGCAGCGGCGTCGAGGGCCTTGAGAGCCACCTCCACGGCGCGCCCCGTACCGGGGACATCGTCCTGGTCAACAATCAGTGCTTCGGGATCCAGCCCGGTGACGTGCTCGGCCACGCGGTCGCGCTCGTGACGGACAACAAGTGCCAGCTTCAGCGGAGTGATGGAACGGGCTGCGAGGAGAGCGTGGCCCACCATGGAGCGTCCGCCAATTTCGTGGAGAATCTTGGGGGTCCGGGACTTCATGCGCGTTCCAGCGCCTGCAGCCAAAACTATGACCGCTGCGGGACCGGTGGATTCGGGGCTCACGTACTGGCTCTCCTTGCTCGGTATGTCCCGGGTAACCCGGCTTCGGAATGCTGCCATCCCAATGGACCCAGGCACCGTTCGAGCCGTTCCAGGTACAGAGAGGAGCGCATTTTCCGACCGTTCCGCCCATAGGATTCGAACCTATACTCCACGGCTCCAAAGGCCGGGGTGCTGCCATTACACCAGAGCGGACCGTGCATGATTCACACCATCAAGCAGCAGGGCCTGACGGTTTCCCGGGCTACCGGGATGCACACACAAGAATCTAGTTTGCCATGACCATTGCGTGCTTCGCGACTTGACCGCCCACCACCCCTTCCCCGGCGCACCCCGGGACGCGCCCCGGACCCCTTTCCGACCCGCCGCGCCAGGCCCGCAACCGGTCCGTAAGGCATGATGGTCACGTGAGCAAGCGCACTGAACTCCCCCGGCCCGAGGACACCGCCGAGCCCTTGGAACAGGTTTCCACTGGCCCCGCAGTCCGCATCAGGATGACCGGCCAGCAGCGCAAATCCCAGCTCATCGGCATTGGCCGCGCGCTCTTCGCTGCCCGCGGCCTGGACGGCACCACCATCGAGGAGATCGCTGCCACCGCGGGAGTTTCCAAGCCCGTCATCTACGAGCACTTCGGCTCCAAGGAGGGGCTCTACCGGCAGGTTGTGGAGACCGAATTCCGGATCCTTCTGGACTCCATCACCGAGGCGCTCAGCACCGAAGCCAAACCCCGGGTACTGGTGGAACGCGCAGCCCTGGCCCTCCTTGGCTACATCGAAGACCGCACCGACGGTTTCAGGATTCTCATGCGGGATGCCCCGCCGTCACAACCCGAAGGTGCCTTCTCCACGCTGCTCTCCCACGTCACTGCCCGGGTGGAGCACCTGCTGTCCGATGAATTCGCCCGCCGCGGGTTCAGCGCCGCAGACGGTGCCATGTACGCGCAGATGCTGGTGGGGATGGTGGCGATGACCGGCCAGTGGTGGCTCGACAGCCGCACACCGGACAAGCGCGCCGTCGCCGCCCACCTGGTGAACCTGGCCTGGAACGGCCTCACCGGGTTGCAGAAGGAACCCGGACTGCGTTCCGAGGCCTAGCCGCATTCCGAGGCCTAGGTCCCGCCCGTGGTCACCTCCGCGGCGCCAGCACTCGTCGCCGTCGCTTGGGCACGCTCTCTCACATCCCACGCCCCTAAACCGACCCCTCTCTCACCTCCCACGCCCTCGAACCGAACCCTCTCTCACCTCCCACGCCCTTAAAACCAGCCCTCTCTCACCTCCCAGGTGGGCTCGGGTTCGGCCGTCAAGGCTCTGTCGTGGTTGGGCTGCAACGGGAAGGCGGGTTGTCGACGCGTCAGCGCCATGTGCCCAGGTGGCCAGTTTGTAGGATGAGCTCATGACTGCACCCCAGCTCTACATCACTTTTCCCGGGACAGCCCGCGAGGCGCTGGGCTTCTACGCGAAGATCTTCGGCGGGGAGCTTTCCTTGTACAGCTTTGAGGAATTCAACCGCACGGACGGCCCTTCGGACGCCATCGCCCATGGGGTCCTCAGTGGTGCGGTCTCTCTGTTCGGTTCTGACGCTGCCACCGGTGAAAAGACAGTCAAAATTCAAGGTGCCATGCTCTCGCTGCTCGGAGCTGCCGAACCCGAAGTTCTACACGCATGGTTCGACAAACTGGCGGACGGAGGCCGCATCCTGGACCCACTGGCACCGAAGCCTTGGGGTGCATCAGACGGTCAAGTAGTGGACCGCCACGGCCTCCGCTGGCTCATCGGCTACGAACCAGCGCATTAGTTTCCACCCCAAACCCGAGGGACGTGCAGGAGGGTCGCCCACAAACCCCGAGGGATGTGAGAGACGGTCGTCCACAAACCCCGAGGGATGTGAGAGACGGTCGCCCACAAACCTGAGGGATGTGAGAGAGCGTTGGTGATTGGCGGTCAGCGGCAGGCATCCGGAAGCGTGCGTTAAGGTGAGGAACGAGCCAGCGCCCGGAGGATGCGTGCCGCTCTGCCGCTCTGCCGCTGTGCCGCTGTGCCGCTCTGCCGCTCTGCCGCTGCTAAAGGACCACGAAAGCAGCGGCCCGCCCTACTCTCCGAGGATTTCAGCGGCCTCCAACCACTCCAGCTCCAGCCCTTCCTTTTCCTCGAGCAACTCCTGCAGCTTGGCGTTGAGCTCGCCCAGGGCATCGAAGTCGCCGGATTCGGACTTCGCTGCCATCTGGGTGTGGAGCTTCTCCTCCTGCTGGGAGATCTTGCCGAGTTGGCGGTCGATCCTGTTGAGGTCCTTTCGGGCTTCGCGTTTTTCCGCTTCGCTGGCACCGGACGGAGCAGCAGCGGAAGAAGAGCCGCTGGCAGTGGTAGGTGCGCCGGAGCCCCCACCAATGGCGCCGGACGCCAGTGCGGCTTCACGCAGCTCGAGGTACTGGTCTACGCCGCCGGGCAGGCCGCGGAGTTTGCCGTCGCCGAGCAACGCCATTTGGTTGTCGGTGACGCGTTCCAGCAGGTAACGGTCGTGGCTGACAACCACCAGCGTTCCGGGCCAGCCGTCCAGGACGTCTTCGACGGCGGCCAGGGTGTCGGTATCGAGGTCGTTGGTGGGTTCGTCGAGCATGAGGACGTTGGGCTCCCCTACCAGCAGACGCAGGAGTTGGAGCCTGCGGCGCTCACCACCGGAGAGGTCGCTGACGGGTGTCCATTGCTTTTCCTTGGTGAACCCCAGTTGTTCCACCAGCTGGCCGGCGGTGAATTCCTTGCCGCCCACACTGAAGGACCGCTTTTCGCGTTCGATGACCTCAATGACGCGCAGGTCGGAGACGTCGTCGAGCTCTTTGACGTCCTGGGTGAGCACGGCGGTGACCACGGTCTTCCCGCGTTTGACTTTGCCCGAGCTCGGCTGGACTTCACCGTTGAGCAGTTTCAGCAGCGTGGACTTCCCAGCACCGTTGACACCCACCAGGCCGAGTCGTTCGCCCGGTGCGAGCCGCAGCGTGATGTTGTCAAAGAGCTTCTGCCCGGTCTCGCCGCCCAAGAAGTCAAGGGTGATGTTCTCAAGGTCCAGCACATCCTTGCCCAGTCGGGCAGTGGCCATCTTGCTGAGGGCCACCGAGTCGCGGGGATCGGGCACGTCGGCAATGAGGTCGTTGGCAGCTTCGATGCGGAATTTGGGCTTGGCCGTTCGGGCAGGAGCGCCGCGCCTGAGCCAGGCCAGTTCCTTTTTGACGAGCTGCTGGCGTTTACCTTCGACGACGGATGCCATGCGGTCACGCTCGGCGCGGGCCAGAACGTAGGCGGCGTATCCGCCGTCGAACATGTCCACCATGGCGTCGTGGACTTCCCAGGTGTAATTGCAGACTTCGTCGAGGAACCAGCGGTCGTGGGTCACCACCAGGAAGGCGCCCTGGTTGGCGCGCCAGCGCGTCTTCAGGTGCCGGGCCAGCCAGGCGACGCCTTCGACGTCGAGGTGGTTGGTGGGTTCGTCCAGCATGATGACGTCGTGGTCTTCGATGAGGAGTTTAGCCAGCGCGACACGGCGCTTTTGCCCACCAGAAAGGGCGTGGACGTTGGCGTGCCAGTCGACGTCGCCCACCAGTCCGCCCATGACTTCGCGGATCTTGGCGTTGGCGGCCCATTCGTGGTCCGCACGGTCGCCGACGATCGCGGCGCCCACTGTCAGGTCGCCGTCGAGCACGTCCCCTTGGTCCAGGTAGCCGACGTTGACATCGCCCCGTTTGGTGACTCGTCCGGAGTCCGGCGTCGAGCGCAGGGCAAGCAGGCGCATAAGGGTCGATTTGCCGTCGCCATTACGGCCCACCATGCCGATGCGGTCGCCATCCTCCAAACCGAGGGTGACGCCGTCGAGGACAGTGCGGGTCGCGAACGAAACGGTGAGGTTTTCGCCGCCAAGCAGGTGGGCCAATGGGTACTACTTTCTACTGCTGGAATGCGGAGGTACTAAAGGAGGGTATCGGAGATGATCCGGGCGCCGGGCACCGGGCCGTGGACTGCCAAGGCGGTGTGGCCGCGGTGGGTCAACTCGTCGGCGAGGACCCTGGCTGAAACGGAGTCGCGGGCAAGCAGCGCGATGGTGGGGCCGGAGCCGGAGACCATTCCGGCCAAGGCACCGCGTGCTTCACCCAGTCCGATGGTGTCGCGGAGTTGTGGCGCCAACGCGATGGAAGCCCTCTGGAGGTCGTTGATCAGCACCCGGCTCAGGGTCTCAGGGTCTCCATGGCGGAGCGCTTGGAGAATGGTGGGGTCCACGGCCACGGGTTCCGGGATGTCCGCGCCCTCGGAATCGCGCAGTCCGTCAAGGGTACGGAAAACGTCAGGTGTCGAGAGCCCGTAATCAGCAAAGACCAGCACCCAGTCCATCTGGGCTTTCGCCAAGGCCGGGGAGAGTTTGTCGCCCACGCCAAGCCCGACGGCGGTGCCTCCCAGGAGCGAGAACGGTACGTCTGCGCCCAATTCGGCCGCCAGATGCGCGAGTTCCTCGCGGGACAGCCCGCTGTTCCACAGGGCGTCGCAGGCCAGCAGGGTTGCCGCTGCGTCCGCTGACCCTCCGCCCATGCCACCGGCCACCGGCACGCGCTTGGTGATCTCAAGGTGCACGCCGGTGGGTTTCTCGGACATTTCGGCCATGATGGCCGCGGCCTTGTAGGCAAGATTCCGCTCATCCAGCGGAATGTCCACACCGTCAAGGTCAAGCGTGCTGTCGGGGCTGATGCTGACAGTGATTCCCTCAGTCTCGGTACTGGTGGCCGCTACTTCCTCATAGAGCGAAACGGCAAGGTAGACGCTGGCCACCGAATGATAGCCATCCGGCCGCAGCGGGCCGACGCTCAGGGAGACGTTAACCTTCCCGGGCGCTTTGACCCGGACGGTCCGGGCATGGAAGCGGTCCCCCACGAACGGGAGGCTGCTGGGTTTGCGGGTGCCCGGGTTCATGCGTCCACGGGGTGGCGGGCTTCGGCGATCTTAACGTAGGCGGAGATGTCCAGGACTTCGCCGCGCGCGGTCGGGTCAACGCCGGCCGCAACCAGGCAACGTTCGGCCTCGGCAGCGCTCCCGGCCCAGCCGGCCAGTGCAGCCCGGAGGGTCTTCCTGCGTTGGGCAAACGCGGCATCGATGACGGCAAAGACCTGCTCACGGGTGGCATGCGTTTGGGGCGGATCGTGGCGAGTGAAAGCCACGAGTCCCGAATGGATCTTGGGTGCAGGCCAGAACACGTTCATGCCGATGACACCGGCCTTGCGCATGTGGCCATACCAAGCGGCCTTCACCGACGGAACACCGTAGATCTTGGACCCGGGCGTCGCGGCAAGCCTGTCAGCTACCTCGTCCTGGACCATGACCAGGCCGTGCTGCAGGCTCGGGAAGTGTTGCAGGAGGTGAAGCACCACTGGTACGGCGACGTTATAGGGCAGGTTGGCTACCAGGGCCGTGGGAGGCACGGGCAGTTCGGTGACCTTCATGGCGTCGGAAAGCACCAAGTGGAAGTTGTCTTCCGCTCCGGGCCGCCAGGCGCGCACAGTCGCCGGCAGTTTCTCCGCCAACACGGGGTCGATCTCCACCGCCACAACAGTCTTGGCTGCGTCAAGCAAGCCAAGGGTCAGCGAGCCAAGCCCAGGGCCGACTTCCAGCACGGTTTCGTTGGAGTCGATATTGGCGGCCGCCACAATCCTGCGGATGGTGTTGCCATCGATCACAAAGTTCTGCCCCAGGGTCTTTGTAGGGCGTACACCGATTTCCTCGGCAAGCCGTCGGATGTCAGTGGCGCCCAGCAAAGGCGCGACGGCGGCGGGTTCGGAATTCGGTTCAGTCACCTAGGTATCGTATCGCCTGTGGAGGCTCAGGCCGCGTGGGCGCAGCCCCAGTCGCGGAGGCCGTTCTTGGCGTAGAGGCGGTTGGCGATATCAATCTGCTGCGCCTTGGTGGCAAGGCTGGCGTTGGGAGCGTAGGCTCCGCCACCGTTGGCAAGCCACGTGGGGCTGGAGAACTGAAGGCCGCCGTAGTAGCCGTTGCCGCTGTTGATGGACCAGTTTCCACCGGACTCACACTGGGCAATCCTGTCCCACATGCCTTCGTTCGGGGCACCGGTGGGGCCGCTGGACGTTGCTGCTGCCTTGGCCGGAGTTGCTACGGGGCGGGCTTTGGTGCCAACGCTGACCTTTTCGGTGACCGGTTTGGTGGTGACATCGCTTGAGACGAGGGCGCGTGATGCTTCGCGTCCGTCGACCATGACCAGCTTGAACTTCTTGACCAGGGAACCGGCTACGCCTTCCTGGGTGACCTTCTCTTCGCCCTTGAACAGTTCGGCGGTTTCGGTCTTCACGCTTTCGAAGGGCACTTCCTCAGTGGCTTCGGCGGTCTTGCTGGTGTCCACGCGGGAGACCTTGATCACCATGTCCTGGACGATGGGCGCGTTGCCAGGCTGGGAGATGCGGTCGTTGGCGCCGACGGTAATGCCGGTGTCCTTGAGTACGGTGGCGACGTCTGCCGCCGTCGTGGTGGTGCTGGTGTCCTTGCCGTCGGCTACAACACTGATGGTCTTGGGAGTCGAGATGGAGACGAAGGAACCGGTGACTTCCAGCGATGCTTCCTTCGGCTGGGAGACCTCGGAGGAGCTTGCCACTCCAAGTTCGCTCACCAGTGCGGCGACGTCGGGGGCGTTCGTGTTCACCGTCTTGCGCGCGCCGTCCAATTCAATGGACACCGCCTTCGCGAGGTTGATGTTGACCACGGAGCCGTTATCCACACGGGCGTCGAGGGCGGGCGAAACCCGGTCCGCGTCCTTCAACTCAACCTTGGCTGCCTTGACCACCTGGTCAACAGTGCCGCCGAAGGTCTGGATGGAACTTACCTTGCCGTCCACGTTGAGGGTGACTGTCTTGTTGTTGCCCACAAAGGCGACAACTCCGACCACCAGTGCTGCAACAACCAGCAACTGGGCACCGACTTTGAGGAAGCTGAACTTGCCATCCGTTGTGAAGAACTTGATCACGATTGCCCATAACTCTCAGACCATCCGGGCACGGGGAAAAGCACAGAAATAATGCCAGCCGCAAAACGGAGGGGCCAGGCACAAAGCCTGGTCCCACACTTGCTGCCGGCATCTGCGCCGCCAATTACATTCAACTGATGGAGGCCGGAATGAACCGGCCCAGCTGTCCGAAGGCCTTCCCCGACCCCGGCTACTTGTTTAACACAGTAACCGATCCGTTATAAACCAACCAAGACTTCTGCATACCGGGTATTCATGCCGGGGACGTCAAAGGCCCATCGAAGGAGCACCCTAGGCCCACGAGCCGTAGGCCTCAAGCGTGTTTTCCGCCAAGCGCGAACAGAGCTCGGAGAGGTCATCTCCTGTCACTTCCGCCATGGACCGCACCGTGTAGGGAACCATGTAGCTCGCGTTCGGCCGGCCACGGTACGGGTGGGGCGTCAAGAATGGCGAATCGGTTTCCACCAGGATCCGCTGTGGCTCGGCGATGGCCAGCGCTGCGCGAAGGTTTCCCGCATTCTTGAACGTCATGGTGCCCGCAAATGACATGTACCACCCGTTCTGGTTGCAGATCCGGGCCAATTCTTCGTCTCCGGAGAAACAGTGGAACACCACACGCTCCGGGGCTCCTTCCTCCATCAACACCTGCACCACGTCGTCGTGGGCATCGCGGTCGTGGATCTGCAAGGTCAGTCCCAGCCGTTTCGCGATGTCGATGTGGCGCCGGAAAGAGTACCGCTGGGCCACCAACCCTTCCCCGTGGGTCCGGAAGAAATCCAGTCCTGTTTCACCGATGGCGCGGATCCGCGGGTGGGCTGCCAGCTCTTCGATCTCGGCGAGCGCTGACTCCAGTTCGCCGCGACCGGCGTACACCGGGGCATCGTTGGGATGGATTGCTACGGCACCGAGAAGGCGCGGATCCGCGTCTACTGCTTGCACGGTGAAGCGGGACGACTCCAGGTCGCAGCCCACCTGCACAGCGCCGTGCACGCCGACGGCCTCAGCCGAGTCCATCGCGTCCCGGACCGAGACCTCGATCAGTCCGTGCCGGAAATCCAGATGCGTGTGGTTGTCCATGACGGGAACGGGAAGGGCTTCCGGTGCCGGCGGGTACTCCTTGCGGGACTCTGTTTCCTCGGAGGACGCGCGGTACGCAGCAGGGGCGAGCGAATTACACATGTTCCCACCTTAATCGGACCACGGTCCCCCTGAGGCAGCGGCCGGGTCGGCAGAGATAAATTCCACTCGGCACATAAATTCCTGAGCACTATGTCAGCGGCGGCCAATGTCTGGGTAGTCTGGAACGGACAGACGGTCAACAACAGCAACACATCATCAGGATTGCTGATGCAGTGGCCACGGCTGAAGGGCAATCCATGGAGTCCAAGCGACAAGTATCCGTTGAACCTACCCCGCTCCAGGGCGAGGCTTACAGTACGCTGCCGCGGGATGGTGCAGCACTCAATGGACACAGGCCGCAGGTCATGGACGCGGAGCGGTTCCACGATGCCAGCGAACGCATCCTGGGGTCCATCAACAAGGTTATTGATGGCAAGGCCGACGCCGCGAAACTCGCGTTGACGGTTCTACTGGCCCAAGGCCACCTCCTGCTGGAAGATGTTCCCGGCGTCGGCAAGACCCTGCTGGCAAAGACGCTCGCGCGGACCGTGGACTGTACTGTCTCACGCATCCAGTTCACGCCGGATCTCCTGCCCTCCGATGTCACCGGTGTCTCCATCTACAATCAGTCGTCCCGGCAATTTGAGTTCCGGCCTGGCGCAGTGTTCGCGAACATCGTGATTGGCGACGAAATCAACCGGGCTTCGGCCAAGACCCAGTCCGCACTTCTTGAGTGCATGGAAGAGCATCAAGTCACCGTTGACGGGCATTCGTATCAACTGGGACTGCCCTTCATGGTGGTCGCCACCCAGAACCCCATTGAGATGGAGGGCACCTACCCGTTGCCCGAAGCCCAGCGCGACCGTTTCATGGCAAGGATTTCCATGGGCTATCCGGACAAGGAAGCCGAGATCGAAATGCTGGAGACGCACCAGGCGTCCTCTCCCCTGGCCAAAGTGACCCCCGTGGTCACTGCCGCGGACGTGGCAGCCATGATCGCCGCCGTCCAGCAGGTGTATGTGTCCACGGCCATCAAGGAGTACACAGTGGCCATTGGGCGGGCTACCCGCGACAGCGCACGCCTCCGCCTCGGTGCCAGCCCACGGTCCCTGTTGCAGCTGTTGCGTGCTGCCAAGGCAACCGCGGCGTTGGACGGCCGGGACTTTGTGCTGCCGGACGACGTCGTGGACGTGGCCGAATCGGTGCTTGCGCACCGAATCATCCTGGACCGCAAAGCGGCAAGCTCAGGTGATACGCCGCAGAGCATCCTTCGGGGCATCCTGGCGGCCCTGCCGGTTGCCCAGGAACCGCCCAACGCGTGGCGCAGGGACAGGCACACCGCCTAGGAGGCAGGAATGGCGCTCGTGGATCGGCTCCCCAAGCACTTGTTTACCAACCGTGGCTGGGGATTGCTGGCGGCCGGAGCCGTCTCGCTCGGGTGTGCCTGGGTCATGGGCAGGCGGGATCTCCTGACGCTCGCGGTCTTGTTGCTTGTCCTGCCGCTGGTGGCCCTCGCCGGGGTCCGGGTGTTGAAGCCAAAATTCCAGGTGTACCGGGAGTTCAATCCTTCCACCGTGGAAACTGCCAGCACCACCACCGTTCGTTTGGCCGTAGCCCGATCCTCGTTTTCCACGGGGCACGTGATCATGGAGGAGCAGTTGCCTCCCCGCTTCGGCGAACCACCGGCGTTCCGTTTTCCGGCCCGCTCAGCGTCCGGAGGCACCAGCCGTTACGAATACCATCTTCGCTCCGGCAAGCGCGGACAGTTCCGCATCGGCCCGGTCACGGCAGAGTTCAGTGACCCGTTCGGCTTGTCGCTGCGGCGGCATGCCATCGACGACGGCGACATCCTCACCGTGACGCCGGCCGCCGTAGAACTTCCCGTCACCGGGCTTGCAGGTGCGCGCGGCAACGATGGCGTGACGGCCACGCGCATCAGGGCCAACCCCAGCGACGACGACATCATGACCCGTGAGTACCGGCACGGGGATCCCATGCGCCGCGTGCATTGGGCGGCTACGGCACGCCACGGACAGCTGATGGTCCGCCAGGAGGAATCGGTGACTACCCCGGAAGCCACCCTCATCCTGGACCAGCGCTTCACAGCTTTTGCCGCAGGAACAGGTTCCATGTTCGGAGCCCATGACGAGGACTCCGACTTGGTCACCAGCCCCGGCTTTGAATGGGTGGTGACTGCAGCGATGTCCATTGCGGCACATCTGGCGGAGTGGAATTACTCGTTGCGGGTGCTGGATGTTTTCGGGAGCCCGGCGTTCATCCGTTCGCGATCGGCGCCGGAGCCGGATACCGAAGAGTTCTCGGGCATCGGAGGCTTGCAGGCCATCGCTGAAGGACTGGCCGCAATTGAACTCAGCGGTCCCCGGCATGTCCGGGCGGAGCATCACAGGGCAGACACCGCTACGGGTCCAGCTACCTCGGAATCCGCCGATGCTGTTTTCGATGACCGGCTCATGGATAAGCTCGCTGCCCACCGCCTTCGCGGCCCCCTTCTTGCGCTGCTGGGCACGCTGACTCCCGCTGAAGCCAAGTCCCTGGCCCCCGCGGCAGCCTACGGAGCCAATGCTTTCGCCCTGATGGTCACTGACGCCGCCCGGAACAATGACGACGTCCTGGAGATCCTGCGCCTGGCCGGTTGGCGCGTGGCCGTGGTGACGTCCAGGACCCAACTGGCGGCTGCTTGGTCCTCCTTTGACGAAGGGGGAATCGTGGCCGCGGCAGGATCAGCCATGGACGTCCGTCGTGGGGCGGCGGTGCCCCGATGACTGCCACCTCCCACCGCGGATCCCCTGCCCCGGTCCAACCCGGCGGAACGTCCGGCCAAAAGCCCTCCGGGTCCTCGCGGCCGCAAACCCCGGGGCCCGGGCCTTACCCCTGGGTCATGGCGGGCTCGATCGTTGTTGCCGTTCTGGGCGCTGCCTTGTCCTTGAACGGCGTCCTCAGGGGCTGGGCCTGGTTCATGCCCCTGATCACCACGGTGCTGGTTGTCGCGCTGACCTTGGCTCTTCTTCGGGCACTCCGGGCCCAGCCACTGTTGGCCACCTTTGGTTCCTTTGCCTCACTCGCGGGGATTCTCAGCTTCACGTTCTTCCGGCAGGAAAGCCTGGCGGGTTTCATCCCCACGGCCGGGACCTTCACCGCCGTCGGACGCCTGATCAAGCGTGCTGCCGAGACGGTGGTCTCCGAAAGCGCCCCTGTGGCGCCCAACGCCGGAATCGTGTTCGTCGTTTGCGCCTGCCTGGGACTCCTGGTGATCTTGATCGACGCGTTGGCAGTTCCCTTGGCGATGCCCGCGGCCAGCGGCATCGGGCTCCTCGCGGTCATGGTGGTTCCAGCCACCATCAAACCCCAGAGCGTGGGGATGGCAGGCTTCGTCGGCGCTGCTCTGGGATATCTGCTGATTCTCGGATGCAGCCACTGGTTCGCCCCTGACGCCAGGCTTCAGTCCGGTTCCGGGCGGGGTGCCGGCCAGTTCAGGCGTTCACTGGTCACAGGCGGCCTGGCGCTGGCCCTGACCATGGTGGTTCCGCTGGCCATCCCGGGATTCGAGACAGGGACCTTCCCCCAAGGATCCCGGCTCAGTCCGTGGGGCACTTCAAACGGGCTCAATCCCATGATCACCCTGGGCAACAGCCTCCGGAGCCCCACAGGATCGGGCCGCATTACTTACGCCACGAGCGCCAGCGGGCCGCTGTACCTGAGGTCCGTCACCATTGACCACTTCGACGGCGAAACCTGGGCCCCGGACGACCGCTCGGCCCAGCGGCGCGCGGGGGCCGACAGGATTGAAACCGGATACTCCGTCCAGGCCGAAGTAGTGAACACGGTGACGTCCGTGAATGCCGGCCTGTTCACCAGCCCCTACCTCCCTGCCCCGTTTGCGCCTGCATCGGTGAACGGCCTCAATGGGCGCTGGACCTGGGATCCGGCGACCTTGAGCATCATGAGCACCGAGACCACTACCCGCGCGCAACGGTATGTGGTGTTTTCCGGCGCCCCAAAGATCACGGCAGACTCCCTGTCCCAGGCCACAGCAACTCCGCAGGGCATTTCAGAGGACTTCCTCCGGATTCCGGGCAACCTGCCTGACATCGTGCGGCAAACGGCCGATTCCGTCACGGCGTCCGCGGGGAGCAATTACGGCAAGGCCTTGGCCATCCAGAAGTACCTGCGCTCCGGGGAGTTCACCTACTCGCTGCAGGCGCCCGTGCAGAACGGGTATGACGGCAATGGGCTCTCCGTCCTGGCCGATTTCCTGGCCGTGAAGAGCGGCTACTGTGTCCATTTCTCCTCCGCGATGGCCGTCATGGCCCGGGCTGAAGGTATTCCGAGCCGCATCGCCGTGGGCTACGCACCAGGCCGGCTCACGGGCGAGTCCGTGGCGTTGGTCGGCCAAGGTTCTTTCCCTGAGTACGAGGTAGACGCCCGGGATGCGCACGCGTGGCCCGAGTTGTACTTCGAAGGACTCGGTTGGGTTCCGTTTGAGCCCACTCCTTCGCGCGGCGTGGTTCCCGAGTACGCCACGGAATCCTCTGTTCCCAGCAACCTCAGCACCAATGCGGACGAGAAAGAAGTCCTGACCACACCAGCCCCGGCCACTCCGGCCCCTGTTCCACTTCCTGGCGTGGAAACCCCGGCGACGGGTTCCACCAGTGTGAACCCGCTGCCGGTCATCGGCGGGGCCGCCGCCGCCGTGGCGTTGTTGCTTGCCTTCCTGTGGTCTCCGCGGCTGAGCAGGTCCATCCTGCGGCGGCGTCGCCTGAACCAAAAGCCCCCGGATGAGGCCGACGCCTTGCAGCCCGGCTACAAGGATCCGGCCCCGGAGCTGGCCTGGGCGGAACTGCAGGACCTGGCGACGGACTACGGTTTATCCTCGACGCCCAGCGAAACGCCGCGGCACTTCTCCACCAGGCTTCGCTCCAGTGCCGCCCTCGGAGAAGCGGGTGGAATGGACGACGCCGCCCACGTGGCGGTTGCCTCGCTCACCTCGGACTTCGAACGGCAGCGTTATGGCCGCCAGGTGGGACCAGTGGCGACACCAGCAGCGGCGACGCGTATCGCCGTCGTGCGTGAAACGTTGCGGAACAACGCCCGCTGGCTGGTGCGCTTCCGCGCGGACTGGCTGCCGCCGTCGATGATGCGCCGGTGGGTCCACGCGCTCGGAGCGCCGTTCCGGGCGGTGGGGTCGCTCGCTACGGCTGTTGGGCGCGGGCTCGCGCGGTGGTGGAGGACGCTCCGCGGCGTGCTTCCCCAACGGCGCTAGCGCGACAGCAAAGGGCCCGGCCCCCGGAACTTGTGGTTCCAGGAGCCGGGCCCTTGCGTGTCTCAGCCGTTCTTGTTGCGAGAGCGGCGGACGGGATCCAGTACGGCCTAGACGGCGTACGGGTCCGCGATACCTACGTACTGGGTGTAGAGGTACTCTTCGATGCCTTCGGATCCGCCTTCGCGGCCCAGGCCGGACTGCTTGACGCCACCGAACGGTGCGGCTGCGTTGGAGATGACGCCGGCGTTGAGGCCGAGCATGCCGGTCTCGATGCGTTCGCTGATGCGCAGGCCACGGTTGAGGTCCTTGGTGAAGACGTAGGCAACCAGGCCGTATTCGGTGTTGTTGGCCAGCCGGACGGCGTCGTCTTCGGTGGAGAAGGTGATGATCGGCGCTACCGGTCCGAAGATTTCTTCCTGGAGGATGCGGGCATCGGCTGCGACGTTTTTCAGCACGGTGGGCTGGTAGAAGTAGCCGGGACCCTCGACGGCGGCACCACCGGTGACGGCTGTGGCACCTCCTGCTACGGCTTCGGATACCAGGGCGTGAACGCCGTCGCGGGCCTTGCCGTCGATGAGCGGGCCCACCTTGGACTCGGGCTCAGTGCCGCGGGCAGTGGTGAGGGAACCGATCTTGGCGGCGAACTTCTCCGCGAAGGAGTCGGCGATGGACTCGTGCACAATGAAGCGGTTCGCTGCGGTGCAGGCCTCGCCCATGTTGCGCATCTTCGCGGCGATAGCGCCCTCAACGGCCTTGTCCAGGTCGGCGTCTTCGAAGACGACGAACGGGGCGTTGCCGCCCAGTTCCATGGAGGTACGCAGGACCTTGTCTGCGGCTTCGCGGATCAGGGCCTGGCCCACCGGGGTGGAGCCGGTGAAGGAGATCTTGCGGAGACGGTCATCCTTGATCAGCGGGCCGGTGACAGCACCGGCGGTGGAGGTCTGGATGACGTTCAGGACACCTGCGGGGAGGCCGGCTTCCTGCATAACCTGTGCAAAGAGCAGGCTGGTCAGCGGGGTCAGGTTGGCGGGCTTGAGCACCATGGTGCAGCCGGCCGCGACGGCGGGGGCTACCTTGCGGGTGGCCATGGCCAGCGGGAAGTTCCACGGGGTGATCAGCAGGCAGGGGCCCACCGGCTTCTTCTGAACGAGGAGGCGGTTCTTGCCGTCAGGTGCTGCGGAGTAGCGGCCGGAGACGCGGACCGCTTCTTCGGAGAACCAGCGCAGGAACTCGGCGCCGTAGGTAACTTCACCGCGGGCTTCGGCCAGGGGCTTGCCCATTTCCAGGGTCATCAACAGCGCGAAATCTTCGGCGCGTTCGGTGACCAGTTCAAAGGCCCGGCGCAGGATCTCGCCGCGTTCGCGCGGTGCAGTGCGTGCCCAATCGGCCTGGGCTGCAGCAGCGGCGTCGAGGGCGGCAGCGCCGTCTTCAGCGCCGGCGTCGGAGATGCTGAGCAGGACCTTGCCGGTGGCCGGGTCCTCAACATCAAAGGTCTTTCCGGATCCGGCCGGGCGCCACTGACCGTTGATCAGCAGGCCGGTGGGGACGGAAGCCAGCAGTTCGCTTTCGCGTTCAACCGTGACAGTCATGGCGACTCCTTCGTCTTGGGTGCTTTGGAGAATTGCACCACGGGGGTTCGTTGCCGGAAGTGGCGTGAATTACTGCCACGGTACTGCCCCGCGAGAAGGAGTGTCTACGCCTTCACGCACTGCCATGCAGGCGCCAAATTGTGCAGCTGCACAGCGCGGATCAGCGGGCTGCGAGTACCGCCGAGTACAGCTCCCGCTTGCTGACGCGGGCATCGTCAGCCACTGCTGCCACGGCTTCCTTCAGGCGGATGCCTTGGGAAATGAGTTCGTTCACCGCTGCCACGTGGTCCTCGGGTTTACCGGGCTCCTGTTCAGGCGCACCACCCACCACCACCGCAATTTCGCCGCGGACTTCGTTGTTCTCTGCCCACTCCAGCAGTTCGCGCAGCGTTCCGCGAATGACTTCCTCGTACGTCTTGGTCAGTTCACGGCACACAGCCACACGGCGCTCGGCTCCAAACCGCTCGCGCAGTGCCCGGAGCATCACTTCAAGCCGGTGCGGGGCCTCGAAGAAGACCATGGTGCGGCGCTCGTCTGCGAGGTCGGCGAGGCGTGAGTTCCGCTCCCCCGATTTACGTGGCAGGAATCCTTCAAAACAGAAACGGTCGGTGGGAAGCCCGGAGAGTGCCAGGGCTGTCAGCACGGCAGACGGGCCCGGGACGGCCGTGACGGTCAGGCCCGCAGCAACAGCGCCCTCCACCAAGCGGAACCCGGGGTCCGAGACGGCGGGCATTCCAGCGTCGCTGACCATGAGGATGGTCTTTCCGGCGCGAACATGGTCCAGCAGTTCGCCGGTCTTGGCCACCTCGTTGTGCTCGTGGTAGCTGATGACCCGTCCGGAGACCTCAACGCCCAGGGACGTCACCAGCCGGTGCAAACGCCGGGTGTCCTCAGCGGCAACAATGTCCGCGGTGGCCAGAAGCTCAATCAGCCGGGACGATGCATCGCCCACGTTGCCGATCGGGGTGGCTGCCAGCACAATCCTGCCTACACCCGGAGTTGCGCCGGCACCGGCAGCAGGAACTGCCTCGTCCAGGTCGTCGCTGAAGGGAGCCTCATCCGGGGTGCTGCGCTGTTCGTCCACCTGCCAAGCCTAATGCCGCGGTGCCTCCAACACCGCACCTCAACGCTGCGGCAAGGATGGAAAGGTAGCATGGGCGGGTGAACCAGTCGCCCGTTCCTGCCACCGCTTCCGGAACCCCTGTGGCGTCCCCTGCAACCGGTGGATCCGATGCGCCAGCTGCCGCAGGCAGCGGCGGGCAACCATCTGCCCCGCCCACGGGGGACGTGACGCGATCGCGGCGGACCACAGCATTGGACGACACCGGGGCAACGCCCCTCCCTGGCCGAGGGATTGAACACCACCGGTGGATCGCCCGGCCAACCGAGGCTTACACAGCGCAGGCTCTCAGGGAGCGCCTGATCGGCGGGATCCAGAGCTGGCGTGACTACCCGGCCTCGTTGCGACTCTGGTTTTGGCTGATTCCCACCATCACTGCCGTGCTGGGCGGCATTCTCCGGTTCTTCCGGTTGGATGCTCCGCACAGCCTGGTGTTCGATGAGACGTACTACGTCAAGGACGCCTATTCCTATTTGCTGAGCGGCTACGAGCGCAGCTGGCCCGCCAACGCCAATGACTCCTTCAATGCCGGCAACCCGAACGTCCTGCTCAACACCCCGGAGTACGTTGTGCATCCGCCTGTGGGCAAGTGGATGATCACCTTTGGCATGTGGCTGTTCGGCGGTGACAATCCTTTCGGTTGGCGCTTCGGTGCAGCACTGACGGGGACCCTGACCGTTTTCCTCGTCTCCCTCATCGCTTTGAAGCTCTTCCGTTCGCACACCCTCGGCGCCGTTGCCGGGCTCCTGCTCGCCATTGACGGCCACCACCTGGTGCTCTCCAGGACGGCTTTGCTGGACGTCTTCCTCGCATTCTGGATCCTCGCCGCCTTCGGCGCCCTGCTGTTGGACCGCGACGACGGCCGCCGTCGTCTGGCTTCCCGCCTCGCCGCGCAGGCGGCTGCTTCGCCGCGGGGCCGACCATCCCCCACGCAACTGGTGGCCGGCCCCTGGCTCGGAATGCGCTGGTGGCGCCTGGTTGCCGGGATCTGCCTTGGTCTGGCTGTGGGAACCAAATGGTCAGCGTTGTTCTTCGTGGCCGCCTTCGGCCTGATGACGGTCCTGTGGGACCTGAACGCCCGGCGCATTGCCGGCATCCGCAGCTGGTTCAGCGCCGGCATTCTCAAGGACGGCCTCTTGGCCTTCGTCACCATCATTCCGGTGGCGGCTTTGACCTATGCGGCTACGTGGACGGGGTGGTTCCTGTCCAAGGACGCCTACTATCGCCAATGGGCCGCCACGAACCCCTCCGCGGGTTGGGATTGGCTGCCCAACTCCGTGCGGTCCCTGGCGCACTACCACCTCGAGGCATACAAATTCCATCAAGGCCTCAGCTCGGACCACCCGTATGAGTCCAGCCCGTGGACCTGGCTCCTCATGGGCCGGCCTACCTCGTTCTACTACCAAACACCAAAGCAGGGCACTCCGGGCTGCGTGGTGGAGACCTGTTCCTCGGCCATCCTGCCGGTGGGTAATCCGGTGGTGTGGTGGGGCGGGACCATCGCCTTGGTCATCCTGTTGTTCTGGTGGGCCGGCAGGCGGGATTGGCGGGCAGGTGCCATCCTCGCCGGAGTCGCCGCCGGCTACCTTCCGTGGTTCATGTATCCGGAACGCACCATGTTCATCTTCTACGCTGTGTCCTTCGAACCGTTCCTGGTGCTTGGCCTGACCTACGTCCTGGGCTTGGTGCTCGGCCGCAGCACTGATCCTCCCTGGCGGCGACGGTCCGGGCTGTATGTAGTGGGCCTGATCCTTGTCCTGGCGGTCCTGGCAACAGCGTTCTTCTATCCGGTCCTGACCGCGGATGTGATCAGCTACCAGGAGTGGCGGATGAGAATGTGGATGCCATCGTGGATCTAGGAGGCAAGCAGTGAGGGAAGCCAGCACGGAGCTTCTGGTCGAGGCCCACCCTGACACCAACGTGACCGACCTCCTCCTGGAACGCTGCGCCAAGGATCCGTTCGGCATCCTGTACGCCCACAAGACGGCGAACGGTTGGCTGAATGTTTCCGCGGCCAGGTTCCTTGCAGATGTCACTGCCCTCGCCAAGGGACTGATCGCTGGAGGCCTCAACCCTGGCGACCCCGTAGCGGTCCTCTCCCGGTCCAGTTTCGAGTGGACGTTGGTGGACTTCGCCATTTGGATGGCCGGCGGCGTGACAGTGCCCATCTACGAGACGTCGTCCCCGAGCCAAATCGAGTGGATCCTGGCCGATTCGGGCGCCCGGCGCATCTTCGTGGAAGACACGGCCAAAGCCGACCTGGTGCACGCCTTGGTGAACCGGTCCAACGCACTCGGGGACGATCCCGTGGCGATCATGCGGATGGAGCACGACGGCGACGCCCCCAACCTGACCAGCGTCTCCGCCGTCGGGGTCGGCATCATGGACGCCGAGCTGGAGCGCCAGCGCAGCGCAGCGAATCTCTCCGACATCGCCTCGATCGTCTACACCTCCGGAACCACCGGCAAGCCCAAAGGCTGCGAAATCACCCACGGCAACTTTGTCCTGGTGGCACTGAACGTCATCCCGTTCCTCCCCGAGCTGCTGATGCAGCAGGGGGCGCGGACGCTGATGTTCCTGCCGTTGGCTCACGTCCTCGCCAGGGCCGTCCAAGTGGTGTGCCTCACCGCGGGGATCACGCTCGGTCACAGCGCGGGCGCCAGTGGACTGATTGCAGACCTCAGTACTTTCAAGCCCACCTTCCTGCTCGCCGTGCCGCGCATCTTTGAAAAGGTCTACGCCGGTGCCGGCCACAAAGCCGCCATGAGCGGAAAGTCGGCGCTCTTCTCCGCAGCGTCAGCAACCGCTGTGGAATATTCGACGGCGGTGGACCTCGCCGCGCGTGGGCAGGGACCCGGTCCGGGGTGGCTTTTGGGCATGAAGCACGCCGCGTTCAACAAGCTTCTCTATCCCAAGGTGCGCGAGGTTTTCGGCGGCGATGTGGGCTACACGGTTTCCGGTGCCAGTCCCCTGAGCCTCCGTGACAACCATTTCTTCCATGGTGCCGGCGTTCCTGTACTGGAGGGCTACGGGCTGACGGAGACCACTGCGCCTTGCACCGTCAACACTCCCAGCATGACCCGTATCGGTACGGTCGGGATTCCCCTTCCCGGCACCACCATCCGGGTGGCCCGGGACGGCGAGGTACTGGTCAAAGGCATCGGTGTTTTCAAGGGGTACCACGCCAATGAAGCGGCCACCGAGGCTGCGTTTGTTGATGGCTTTTTCCGTACCGGCGACCTCGGCGAACTCGACGCCGACGGCTTCCTCACCATCACGGGCAGGAAGAAGGACCTCCTGGTCACTGCCGGTGGCAAGAACGTGGCCCCCGCACCTCTTGAGGAGAAGCTCCGCGAGCACCCTCTGGTGGGCCAGGCCGTGGTGGTGGGGGACGGCCGTCCCTTCGTCGCTGCACTGGTGAGCCTGGACCCCGAGGGACTTGCCGACTGGTGCGCCGAGAACAAGATCGGTGATTTGTCACCTGCCGAAGCGGCCGGCGACGACCGTGTGAAAGCGGCCGTTCAGTCCGCAGTGGATGAGGCCAACAAGCTCGTCTCCGCGGCCGAGTCCATCCGGAAGTTCGCGTTCATCACCGCCGAGCTCAGCGTCGATTCCGGGCACTTGACGCCGTCGCTCAAACTGAAGCGGGCCGCCGTGGTCAACGACTTCCCGGCTCTCGTGGAGAAGCTCTACGCGAAGTAACGGCACCACCTAGGCCGGCTCGAATCACCACCTAGTACAACCGGCACCGCTGACCACCGCGGCTGGTTCATTCATCGCGTTCATGAGCGTCACCGTCAGGGTGGACGAACACCGCGTCGTGATCGTCTTCTGCGACGTTTTCAAACGGACACTGTCCAGGGCTGATATTGCCGCTGTCACCACCGACAACACTGCCGGGGCCAGCGGATATGGATATCGCATCATGGGTCCTGGAATGGTCGGCTATTTGGTCGGAGGGCCCGAAATCAACATTGAAATGAAGAACGGGAGGGTCGTCGTCGCCAGCACAGACCGCCCTGAGCAGCTCGTTCGTGTTCTGACGCCCCGGAGTACGCCGGGGAGCCAACTCCGCTAGCGCTTGGAGTCAGCTGATTCTCTGCCGAGGTTGTCGGCATCATCTGTGGCAGCGTCATTGTCCGAGACCTGGGCTTGATCAACCGTTGTGTCAGCACCCCGACGCCGCTTGGTGGGCCACGTGAAGATGAACGTCACTGTAGCTACTAGGAACACCAAGGCGCCGATGACGATGCCTGCGTCTACCCAGAACTGTCCCGGGAAGAGCCGGATGAGGGTGTCTTCCAACGAGAACGTCCAAGTGCCGTTGGCGAAGAAGATCCGGTGGAACTCGGTGAAGAACTGCTGCCAGCTCAGTGCCGCCAGGACAGCGAGGCCAATGATGATGACCAGCGTGACGATGGATCCGGCAAAGAGGCCTCGACGGATTCCGCCGTTGCTGCGCTTTCGCAGGTACAGGATGGCGATGATGCTCAGGATGATGAGCAGCAGCCCTGCACCGAAGGACGACAGGATGACCAGCTTGACGTCAGCCATGTGCGCCACTTCGCTGTCCTTGAAGAGCTTGGCACCGTCTTGGTGGACCAAGCCACCCAGGTAACGGGGACCCGCCCAGTTGCTGAGGTAGTCCACGGCGTACGAGCCGTACGTCATACGGTCATCGGTGCTGAACCCGTAGCCGTCACCCGGGAAACCCGGCCGGTTGTACTCCACCCACAGGAACAGGGGGCTGGTGACCGCCCGGACGGCGAGCACCAGGAGGATCACCGGGTAGAAGACGGCCAACAGGACCTGGAAAACGCGCGGTCCGATTGGCTTTACCTTTGCGGCTTGCTCGCGTTCCGCGTTGCGTCGCGCTACTTCGTCCTCCGGGGGTCGGACCTGAAGGGCCGACGTCGGCAAAGGTTCCGAATAGTGCGACGCCTGCTTCTCAGCGGAGTTGCCCGCAAGAGTGTCAGCGAACAGCGGGGGTTCGGGCTCGACGTCGGCCGCTTCTGCAGCTTTCCGGTCGGCGCGGCTTTCAGGCTGACCGCCTGCCGGCGTCACGGTAGTGGGAGCAGCCCCCGTGGTGGAAGGCGTCGTCGCTGATGCCGGCTCCGCTTTACCCGGCGTTGGCGTAGGCGTAGCCGTCGTGGCGGGAGCCGCCGCAGAGGCACCACCGGAGGTCTTCGGCTTCATCCAGTCGAAGGCCGGTTCGTTGGGGTCCTCGTGGACGTCCGTGTCCGGTTCTTGTGGTTTTGGGCTCTTGTCGCTCACAGCGGTTTCACTTCCGTAGGCATCCACCGGCGAATGCGTACTGCCGGCTCTCTTGTCTGCATTCGAGCCTACCGCCCGGCCTTCCGCCGACACGCTGTGCCACCCCGGCTGCGCCCAGATCGAAACGTAACTGTAAGGTCTACGCAGCGATGCTGCGATATCCGGCGTCGTTCGCGTCCAGGTCCCCGGTAACACCGGTCCGGGCCGCCCTGCCACCGAGCACCAACGTGTAGACCCAATACGCGGCCAGAACCAAGGCACCGATGGTGATCTTCGCCCACACGGGCAGCGGACTGGGCGTCACGAATCCTTCCACCATGCCGGAAACCAGCAGGACCAATACCAACCCAAGCGCAATCGTGATCAGGGAACGCCCCTCGTCAGCCACAGCCTGCAGCCGTGTGCGGGGCCCGGGCCGCACCATGGCCCAGAAGATTTTGAGGCCCGCTGCGCAGGCGATGAACACTGCAGTCAGTTCCATCAGACCGTGCGGAAGGATGTAGCTGAAGAAGACGTCCATCTTCCCCGTCGCCAGGAAGAGGCCCGCGGCGATGCCCAGGCCTTGGGCGTTCATGAACAGGATGTACGGCACCCAGAATCCGGTGACTCCGAATGCCACGGCCTGGGCAGAAATCCAGGCGTTGTTGGTCCACACGGCGCCGGCAAACGAGGCAGCCGGGTTCTCCGAGTAGTAATCAATGAAGTCTTCGTCCACGTACTGCTGGATCCTGGCATCACTGCCCACGGCCCTCAGAGCCTCCGCCGACGTTCCAATCCACAGGGCGTACGCCCCTGCCACCACCACGAAAGCCAGTCCGCACCATACGGTCAACCAGCGGATCCGGTAGAACGCCGCGGGCAAGGCGATGACGAAGAACCGGGCCAGGTCCTCCATGAAATTCGAGCGCGCCCCGGTGAACCGGGTCCGGGCCTGCGCCAGCCCTGCGGACAGCGTGGCGGACAACGCTGTCTCCGGAGCCACTGAGCGGATCAGGGACAAATGCCCTGACACCGTCTGATAGAGCCGCAACAGCTCATCGGCTTCGGCTCCCGTGAGACGGCGCTTATGCGCAAGAAAATGAAGCCTGGACCATTTGTCCCCATGTACGGCCGAGAAGGCGTCGATGTCCACGGCACCACCCTAGCGCCTGAGTCCACGCACGGGGTGGGTCCCGCCGCTAGACTCGGTGATGCGGGCACGCCAAGCGCCCGCAGCGTTTGCGAGGCATGGGGGCTGGCATGAGTTCAATCATTACAGGCGAGGCAGTGGTCCTCGAGCTGCGACCGGCATCCTTTGCTGCCCGCGCGCTGGGCCTCATCCTCGACGTCATCTCCCAGGTAGCCCTCGCGATACTCCTGATCATCCTCATCAGCATGGCTTCGGAGGACCTCGACGACGCCGCGATCCGTGCACTGATCCTCAGCAGCGTTGTGTTCTCCATCGTCATTGTTCCCGTTGCCGTGGAAACCCTCACCCGCGGACGATCCCTGGGAAAGCTCGCAACAGGACTTCGCATAGTGCGCGACGACGGCGGTTCCATCCGCTTCCGGCACGCCGTCATCCGGGGGCTGCTTGGTGTCCTTGAGATCTATCTGACCTTCGGCGGCCTCGCGATCGGCGTGGCACTGTTCAACGACAAATCCAAGCGCCTCGGCGACATCGTGGCCGGCACCTATTCGCTCCGCCAGAGGGTACCCTCAAAACCGCGCATCATGCCCGTGGCACCGCACTACCTCCAGGCCTGGGCCGCCATGGCGGACATCGGCAGGGTCCCGGACGCCACTGCACGAAGGGCCGGTACCTTCGTGCAGCAGGCCTACCTCATGGCCCCGGCATCCCGGGTCAACATGGCCACGGCCATCGCCTCCGAACTGGCCAAATACGTGGCCCCTCCCCCGCCCTCCGGAACCATCCCCGAAGACTACATCGGGGCAGTCCTCGGGGAACGGCGCAACCGCGAACTTGTGCGCCTGCGCCAGGCGGAGAAGCGGAACGCGACCGTAGGCGAGCGACTACAAAAGCTGCCGTTCACTGAAGGTTAGTGTTGGTGCCCCAGTTGGCCACGGCCGGTGGCCGGCATCCTCGGCGTGCTCGCTCGTTCCTCGCTTAGACGCACGCTGCCGGATACCGCCCACCAGCCGATTACCGCTGCATCAGCCAAATCTCCAGTGTTCCGGTTTTGTGAGTCTTTGTGGCAGGAGGGTGGTGAGATCGCCTTCGGCGGCGGTGATTTGGGGTTGGGTCAGGTACAGGGCCTTTGAGAGGTCCGCGCCGTGGAGGTGGGTTCCTCGGAGATCGGCTCCCAGGAGGTCGGCTGCCGTGAGGTCGCTGTTCCTGAGACTTGCTCCTATCAGGTAAGCACTGCGGAAGTTGAATCCGCAGAGGCGTTGGTTCGCCAGGTTCGCGCCCATCAGGTCGGCGCCGCTGTGTTCACCGTCCAGGTGAGGGCCGTCGTCGGGCGTTTGCGTGTCCTCGGCTCCGTAGGAAGCCCGTAGTTCCTCGCTGACGTCCATCAGGAGGGCCCGCGCTGCTTCATGCAGGGTTTCGACGTCGGTGTTCAGGATCGCGGTTGCGTCGCCTTGGGCGATGGACGCTATGCGCCCGGACAGATGGCCTGCCGCTGAAGCGAGATGGGGGTCGAACGTCCGTTGTTGGGCTTCGGCCAGGTACCAGAGCATTTCGTGGAGTTGCCTCACCACCTTGAACGCGGCGAACATCGAGGATGTGGACGAGGGGTTGTCCATCCAGCTGGTACCGCCAAAGGTGTGCTGGGAGACCACTTGGCCTGCGCCGAAGCAATCGAAAACGGTGCAGCCGCGGAATCCGCGCGGCCGGAGACGTTCATGGATGGCGCAGGAAAAATCGGCGGACATGTTCGGGCATGGCGTCGCCGCTGGTTTGTCGATGGCGAAGTCAGCCGAGCGGGCGAATCCCAGGGCTGTACAGCAGAGGGCAAAGCAGTTGCCGCAGTCCGGGCGAAGGGTTGGTTGAAGAGTCATGTGTGCTCCAGGTGATGAAAGAGGGTCCGGTGGGAAGAGCCGGGGAACCCGCTGGCGGGTTCCCCTCAGGGACACCCGGAATCACCGCGGAGGGCAGCACAAAGTGAAGGGCCAACACGTGGTCGGCACAGGAAATGTGGGTCAAAGAGCGCAGGAAATAATCACTGCCATCATCGTAACCGCTGGACTAGCGCTGGACTAGCGCTGGGCGTAGCTCGCCCAAGGGATATTCCAGTCCCCGAAGCCCTCCAGTGGCTCAACTGCGGGGGCTCCGGTGTTGAGGATCTGCACGACGTCGCCGGTCTTCATATTGTTGAAGAACCAGGCAGCATCCGCTGGCAGCAGTCCCACGCAACCGTGCGAAACGTTGGCAACCCCGATGGAGCTCCAGGCCGCTTCAAGGGCCTGATGGACATAGACGCCGGACCAGGTCAGCCGGTTGGCGTACTCCACCACCAGCGGCGGGTAGTAGCCTTTGTCACCCGGCTTCAGGCCAATGGTCCCCGCGTTGAAGTTGGAGTGGCGTTCCTGCTCCATGATCACGGCGTAGCCGGTAGGAGACAACCAGTCTTCGCCGCCGAGCGACACAGGCGCAGTGTGCACCAACTGCCCGTCCGAGTACACGTTCATGGTCTTGGTGTTGTCATCCACCACGGCCACGCGCTGAGGGCCGGTAGTGAACGTCGACACCACATCAGCGTTGCCGATCATCTTGTTGCCGAAGTCGACGCCCAGGAGTTTCATGTCCACCGTGACAGTGGTCCCCGAAGCCCAGAAAGCTTCGGGACGGATCCGGACCTTCGTGTCCGAATACCAATGCCACGCCACTGGTTGGCCGGAGGACACCGTGATGGCCACGCGCTTCTCCATGGCTGCTTTGTCCACCACGGGCTCGCTGAAGTTGATCTCGATCGGCTGGCCTGAACCGGCAGTGGTTCCGTTGCGGGGGTAGATGGAAGCGTCCGCCTCATAGGCCGCGGAAACGGTGGTGAAGGTCTGGGTTTTCTTGGTTTCCTTCCCGGCGGTATCCACCACTGTGAAGGAATAGTTGTACTGGGTCTTGAACTTCAGTACTTCCGAGGTGGTCCAGGTGCTTCCATCCGGGCTGGTCTTGCCCTGGACGGCCGTGCCGCCGGCCGCAGGAGCCAGGACGACGTCTTTAACCTTGCCGTTGACTGCTTTGATCTGAGGGCCCACCACAGGATTCCACTCGATGGCACCGTCCAGCGGGGTGATGCCCAACTCCACGGGCTTGGCTTCCACCGTGGGCGTGGGAGAGGCCGCAGCACCGCCGTCCTGCGAGGAGCCGGCCAGCAGTCCAGGCACGGTAACTACGCCGATTCCGCCCACGGCAATAGCGGCGCAGATCCCTGCGATGGCAAGGATCTTGCCCGTCTTCCGTTTGGCGACTTCCGTCATGGTTTCCGTCTTCCTGTCCCCCGGCAAGCAATACTGAACACCCAATTCTAGCCGAAAGGCCGGGCCACGCTGGTCGCGTGTCCGGCCTTTCGCCATCGATTTGGGTAGTGCTGGCCCGCTTAGTAGCGGTAGTGCTCCGGCTTGTAAGGACCGGCAACATCCAGGTCCAGATAATCGGCCTGGTCCTTGCTGAGTTCTGTCAGCTCTACGCCCAGGGCGTCCAGGTGGAGCCGCGCCACCTTCTCGTCGAGAATCTTGGGAAGCACGTAAACCTGCTTGCCGTACTCGCGTTCGCCGGCGGGCTGGTCCTTCTTGGTCCACAGCTCAATCTGCGCGATGGTCTGGTTGGCGAAGGAGTTGCTCATCACGAAGGACGGGTGTCCCGGGGCGTTGCCCAGGTTGAGCAGGCGGCCCTCGGACAGCACGATGATGGACCGCTCGGAATCCGTACCCTCTTCAAACACCCATTCGTGGACCTGGGGCTTGATCTCCACTTTCTTGACACCGGGGATCTTCGCCAGCCCGGCGATGTCGATCTCATTGTCAAAGTGGCCGATGTTCCCAACGATCGCCTTGTTCTTCATGCCCAGCATGTGCTCGGCCATGATGACGTCCTTGTTGCCAGTGGTGGTGATGAAGATGTCACCCTGGGCCAGAACCGTCTCCAGTTTGGCCACCTGGTAGCCGTCCATGGCGGCCTGCAAGGCGCAAATGGGATCGATTTCGGTGACGATGACGCGGGAACCCTGGCCACGCAGGGCCTCTGCAGCGCCCTTGCCGACGTCGCCGTAGCCACAGACGACAGCCACCTTGCCACCCATGAGGACGTCAGTAGCACGGTTGATGCCATCGGGAAGGGAGTGGCGGATGCCGTACTTGTTGTCGAACTTGCTCTTGGTAACGGAGTCGTTGACGTTGATGGCCGGGAACAGCAGCTTGCCCTGTTCGGCCAGCTGGTAGAGGCGGTGGACACCAGTGGTGGTTTCTTCCGTGACACCCTCGATGCGGGCAGCCAGGCGGGTCCACTTCTGCGGATCAGCTGCCAGCGTCCTGCGGAGGAGGTCCAGGATGAGGACGTATTCTTCCGGGTCTTCCTCAGTGGCGGTAGGAACGGCGCCAGCGGCCTCGAAATCCACGCCCTTGTGCAGCAGCAGCGTGGCGTCGCCGCCGTCGTCGAGAATCATGTTGGGACCCAACTCCGGGTTGGTGTCAGCGCCAGGCCAGGTGAGGATCTGCTCCGCGGTCCACCAGTATTCCTCCAACGTCTCGCCCTTCCAGGCGAAAACCGGAACACCCTGCGGATCTTCCGGGGTTCCCTTACCGACCACGACGGCGGCAGCGGCTTCGTCCTGGGTGGAGAAGATGTTGCAGGAAGCCCAACGGACCTCAGCGCCCAGGGCCGTGAGGGTCTCGATGAGGACCGCCGTCTGTACGGTCATGTGCAGGGAGCCGGCAATGCGGGCGCCCTTGAGCGGCTGCGAAGCACCGAATTCGGCGCGGAGGGACATCAGGCCCGGCATCTCGTGCTCGGCAAGGCGGATCTGGTGGCGACCAGCCTCCGCAAGGGTGATGTCAGCCACTTTGAAGTCGAAAGTCATGGAAGTCCTTAGGGGTGCCGTGCGGATTGAAAGAAGAAGTGTGGGTCAGGCCTTGGAATCGTGCTGGCCGGAGGTGGCTGCATGGGCCGCAGCGAGGAGCTCCGGCGGCAAGAGCAGCGGGATACCGTCCTCGATTGCGTAGCGGAGCTTTTTACCGGTTGAGTCTTCAGCGGTGGAGACCAGCTCCTCGCCCTCCTGGACCAGCGGTGAACCCGTCACGGGGCAGCGCAGGATGGACAACAGTTCAGGACTGACCTTTGGCATGAATGATGCTCCCTGGGTGGCGCCGTCATGGCGCAGGTGGCGGATGTTATCTGCAGATTCCAGACTACCGCGCAAGATCAGCCTGTTTGGAGCAGGGCGACGAATTGCGTCCGAAGCAGAAATGGGACACCACAGTGGGCCGGGTCAGGACGGTTCGCGGAGGATGCGCAGGTGGCCGCGCCGGGTTCCCTCGATTGCTGCAGGCGGCTCCATCTGACCGTGGCTCTGCCGGGCAGGTGTTTCGGGAGCCGCTGACGCCGCCTCGCGGACGGCATTGGCAAGGGCCAGCAGGTCGTCGGGCCCTGGTTCAGGCGGCGTGGCTGGCATCGCCAGGCGCAGGACTTCCCAGCCACGCGGAACCGTCAGGCTCGCTGCGTGCTGCGAGCAAAGATCATAGGCGTGCGGTTCGGCATACGTGGCCAAGGGACCAAGGACGGCGGTCGATTCGGCGTACACGTACGTCAAAGTGGCCACCGCGGACTGGCGGCAGGCTGATCTTGAACATTGACGAATAGCACCCACAACATCCCAGATTAGCGCCATTTGGCACCAGTGTTGCGCATTGGCTGCCCGTGCCTCCCTGAACCCGGCGGCTGGTCACCAACTCCGGCGCGGTGCAGGCCATGATGTCGCGCTGGCGGTTCCTCGGGACTAAAGTCGATATATGCAGTCACAGCCACATGTTCCCGGATTCAGCATCCGGTGGACTGACGCCGATGGCGATCAGGCAGAGCAACACGCCGGTTCGGGTGTGCGCGGTTTCCGGCGGCGCCGGCGCAACCGGCATGGGCGGGGACTGCGCGGAGAACTGATGCTCCCCAGCCTTCCCGGCTTCCGCACCCGGGCAGAACGCTTCGATGACATGGTGCTGGACTCCGCAGAGCGGCTTCAGGACATGTGGGGCAAGCAGCTCGACGGCGTCCTTTTTGCCGTCGACGAGATCCCGCCCAATTTGGAACAACTTGTCGCCATGGGAAGCACGGCTCCCCTGGGCTCGTATACGCCCGGTGGCCGCGGCGAAGCCCCCATGATCACGGTGTACCGCAGGGTGGTGGAGCAAGGCTGCAACACCCGCGAGGAACTGCAGGACCTGGTGCATGACGTCGTAGTGGAGTACACCGCTGAAATGCTGGGCGTACCCCCGGAGACACTGGATCCCGTATACCGCCGCAGATATCAGTAACGCCCGCTAGTAGCCAACCGAGACCGGGACCTTCTCAAGTCCGGCGGCCGCGTCCTGGATGGCCACCACTGAGATGTCCGGGCGGCCTTGCGTGCCGAGGACCAGTGCACCATAGATGGGGTCTCCGGAGGCTGACACTACATACCCGGCTACCACCGAATCGCCGGACTTAGAGGGAAGTTCGATCAACGAGGTGGTGCCTCCGGACATGTCTACGTCTACGGATTTGCCCACTGAGCCGTCTGCGGTGACGGGGGCATAGGTGACCGTGCCGCGCCCCTCGGGGACGCCGAAACTCAGGTACCGCTGCCCGTTGCGCGGAACGGCCACTAGGTGCTGGCTGCCGAGACGGGCCGAGGAGGGAGACCACGCGAAGTCAGTGGCCTCCTCCGCCTTGGCTCCCCGCGTAACCCTGGCCGAGGCCACGAAGGCAACGTCGGAGCTGGCCCTGACGGTGTAGGTGCCGGCCGGGACGCCTTCCAGGTTCACGGTGGCTACGGATCCGCCTTTGACTGTCACCACTCCGCCGCTGGGAATCTTGCGTTCGCCGTTGGCCCCGTACAGGCTGACCTGCACTACGGCATCGGTGGAGCCGGGAACGGCGATCTGCAGGGCGGGTGCTGCGTCGGCGAAACCGGATTTGGTGGCGAGCGCCTTGGTGGCCGCCGGATCCTGGATGTCGACGCCGGACATGACCTGCAGGTTCGAAGCCCCTGAGCCCGGCGAAAGGTATTCGACGCCGCCGGGAGCGAGGCCGCGCAATACGCTTTGCTGAATGGTCGCAGCCACCGGGCCGCCCGTGCTGCGGACGTGGACGGCAAGTTCGGATTCGCTGGGGGCCAGGCCGGCGAGGTTCACCGAGCGGGTGGTTCCGGGAGCTACCAGGAGTCCGCGTGCTCCCGGCGCCTGGATCTGGCCCTTCTCCCCAAAGAGGTCCAGGTTCACCGTGGCCGGAGTCTCCGAGGCGTTACTCAGGTTCAGGACTGCCGTTCGACCCACCGCCGTGTTGGCCCCCAACAGCCAGGCGTCGTTTCCGGGCGATTGGCATTGTGCCGAAGCCAGGCCTCGGAGGTCTCCGTCGGTGGCGGCGTAGCTGAGATTGGCAGCGAGGGAGGCCTGCTCATTCCCCAAGGGTTCTGCCCCCACCACGGCTGGAGCCGTCACCGGGGAGATGGAGGCCACACCGGCAGACAACACCGGAGGTCCGGCCGTTGGCGTGGGAGTACTGGACGGCGTTTTGGCGATCTCAGCTACTGCGTCACCTTCCAGCGACGTCACCTTGCTTCCAGGAACCGTACCGGCCGGATTACTCAGCACCACTGCGTTGAGGGCGCTGACGGCCGTAGTGGAGACAGGGCTGAAATCTGCGTCCGTTCCCACCACCGTTCCATTGACCAGCCTCGCAGGTTCCGGGCACACACCCAGTGCTCGACCTGCCGGAACATCGGCTTGCTGGATGTCCATGGTGGTCCCGCCGGATGGTTCCGGCATCATCGACGTCGCCGCCACAGCACCACCGCCGGCGGCCAGGATGACCACTGCGGAGAGCACACCCGTGACGACGCCCCGGTTGGAACTTCGCGAACCTTTACCGGAACTGCCTTTACCGGAACTGCGCGACGGTTTTCCGTCGACAGCCTGCTTCTGGTCCTCAGACACTGCTGTACTCCTTACGGAGGGAGACTTCATCCCTCGACATGCCGGTTCGGGTGCGGCGCGCCGGCATCGGTATGGCCAACAGGAGCGTCAGCCCGATCACCACGGCCTGCATGATGCCGAACCACAAGGCCCAGGGGTTGGTATAGCGGATTTCCAGCTCGCCGGCGGTGGCCGGGAGTTCAAAGGCCTGCGACCATCCGGACGTGGCAGCTTTGAGCTGCTTGCCATCCATCCAGGCCGTCCAGCCGGGATCGGACCGTTCAGCAAGGACAAGCTTGCGGCCCTCCCCGCCCGCAGGGACGGCAGCGTCCACGGACACTTCTTCTGCCGGAAGGTTGGCCACAGTGTTGCCTTCGGAATCAATGATCCTGACGCGGTGCGCGGTCTCAGCAGCCGTAGCGGCAGGCTGGTTCCGTGGCGAGACACGCCACAGCCAGCCGGCGTCGGTCTGTCCAACGGCAACCAGGCCCGGGACGGCGTCGATCCTGCTCGCCGTCAACTGGGCTGCGTTATCCGCGGCCTTGAGGACCACGAAGCCGGCCCCCAGCTGTTCCAAGTCACCGCGCGGGTCCACTCCACTACTGGCCACGATGGTGGCCACTGCCCGTCGAAGCGAGGCGGTGGCGGCATCGTCATCCACTATTTCTTCGCGACCCGGTGCACCGATGATGGTGCGGGCCGACGCGATGGTGGACAAACTGTCCAAGGTGGTGCCGGCGCCGCGCATCAACGAGGACGTAAACGCGCCCTGTTCGCCGCTGGTAATGACCAGCGTCCGGGTCCGTTCCGGTCCCTGTCCGCGATCGACGGCGGTGGCCGGCAAGGTGCCGAAGTCCACTGGCCATACCTGGCGCTTAGCACCAAGGGACACCAACGGCTCGGCCGCATTGGGTGACGTCGTCCCTGGCGCGGGCGAAGGTTGAAGGACGTTCTGAGCTGCCCAGGCTCCCATCCCCGCAAGGGGTCCAGCCACGAGGAATGTCAGGACCAGCCCGGAAGCCACGCGCCGCAAGGGCAGCTTTTGACGACTGGAATCGGTCATGCGGCGGGGAGCCGGGAAAATCTTGTCCGCGCCAATCACCGCAGCTCCGAGCAACAAGATTCCCGCCGCTGACACTGCGGGGCCGGTGAAGGGTCCAACGATGACGTTGTTGTTGACACCGGTGGCTACATGTCCCACCAACCAACCACTCGCCAAGGTGGCCAGTGCTGCCAACCAGAACACCCTTGCCAAGGCCGTTCGCTTGCCGGGGAGGAACAGTGCAGTCACTGCCAGCACCAGGACCGGCGCGCTGAGCAACAGCGCCAGCAGCAAAGCCCAGGGCACGGCGCCCGGTCCGAAGAAGACCAAGCCGGTCAGGCCGCCGTCGAGGTCGAAGGCCAACGGCTGTCCGAGCAATTGCTGCCAGAGCGGCGCGGCTTCGAAGGTCAACGGCAGTCCGGGGTCGGCCAGCAGGGCGCGCGGCCTGTCCAGCACCGAAATTCCATACGGCACGAACAAGGCAGCCGTGGGCAGGAGTGACCACCACAATGTCTTGCCGCGCTGCCCCAGGATGACGGCCGCCAGGATCACAGAAACAACGATCGGTCCCAAAAGAGATGGTGCCGAGGCGGTGACGATGGCCATGGCCAGCCCTCCGGCCGCGGCAGCGGTCCACGATGGTGTTCCGTTGATGCCCGGCTTTCCGAGAATCGGAGCAGGGCGCCGGCTCAGTGAAGTGGCCGGGTGTGAACGCCCATGTCCCACCGCGGATCCTGAGGCGCGCAGCACTGCCAGCAGCAACAGCGGCATCATCACATGGGCAATCAAGGCCCCGGCGCGGCCCTCATTGATCGCGACCAGCAGAGCGGGGGCGGCAGACCAGGCCAAGGCGGCAACAGTCCGGAATCGACGCTTTGTGGTCAACGCGCCCGCGGCGAACCATGCGCCAACGGCGGAGAGCGGCATGGCAAGGATCAGCAGCCAAGCCATGGCCGAGTTGCCGTCTCCCCCGCCAAAGAGCGAGAGAAGCCACAGCACGTAGCCGAAAGGATCCCCGTGGCCCGGCAATCCTGCGCCGAGGGAAATCCACCACGTGGAGGCGTTGGCCCAGATGTCCCCGGGCGCTGCAGAGAGAGGGATGAGGCCGCCACCGGCCACAACGCCGGATCGGAGCAGCCCAAGCAATCCAACAAACGCTGCGGCAAGGGCCAACAAGGCCGCCGCGACGGCGCCTGTTCCTACCCAACCGCGTTCATTGGTTGCCAAAGCGGCGAAGTCGTCCGCGGCATCTCCGCTGGGTTCGGGTGCCAGAAGGTCCGAAACCGCGGCGGCGTCGTCACTGGGGCGGATCGCCTCCAGCAAAGACCGCCTGTTGGCGCGGACTTCACGGGTTGATGTTTGCAGGCCGCGGACCACGGAACGGTGCACACGGCGTGTCTTGGCGGCAACGCGGCGTCCCCGGGCAACGGCGACCGGTCGAACCAAGGCAGCAACGGTTGCTGTGAACTGCGAGAAGCCGTAGCCCGGCTCCTTGACCAAAATGCTCAGCATGAGTCGAACGACGGCACCAAACAGGGCTCCCACGGCCTGGAACGGAACCTTCCACCAGGGAGTGTGCTTGAGCCGCAGATGGATCTGGGCTTTGCGCGCGGCTGAGGAGGTGCCCAACCCATGGGGTCGGTGCTCCACGTGGAACATCCTGGCGCTGGGAACCACCACCACGCGATTGCCTGCCAGCCAGTTGCGCCAGCAGAAGTCCACGTCATCGCCGCTTCCGGGCAGCGCGGGATCAAAGCCCTGCAGCAACTCCCAAACATCGCGGCGGATCAACATTCCGGCAGAGTTCACGGCGAAGGTGTCCGTCCGGGCGTCGTATTGCCCTTGGTCTACTTCGTCGGCATCGATCAGGGTCAGGCGCTCGGCCCAACGGCTCGTGGAGAGTCCTACGTCCACCAAGTGCCGCTCGTTGTCCCAGCCGAGTTGCTTGCAACCGGCCACCGTTACCGAAGGGGCCCGTTCCACGGCGTGCAGAAGTTCCGCCAAGGCGTCGGGCGCCGGAGCGGCGTCGTCATGAAGGAGCCAGATCCAGTCAACAGGGCCGGCTCGGTTTACCTGGTCCTCGCCAGCTGCACCTTTGTCCGGGGCCAACTCATGGAGGCCTGCCTGAATTGCTGCGCCAAAGCCGGATTTCGCCTGCTGGAAGGTGGTGACATTGCCTTGGCCGAAAGCTTCGCGGAGCATGTCCAGCGAATTGTCCGTGGAACCTGCATCAATGCCAATGGCGGCATCTGCCGGACGTGTTTGGTCCGACAGTGCCGCCAGTGTCCTGGGGAGATAGTTGCCGCCGTTGTGGGAAACCACAACAGCGGTAACGTGAACTTCCTTGAGAATTAGACCGCTCGCTTCCTTAGCCGACGACGCTCCCGCTCAGAGAGTCCGCCCCAAATACCGAACCGCTCATCATTGGCCAGGGCATATTCCAAGCACTGCGAACGGACGTTGCACGCCCCGCAAACTTTCTTGGCGTCCCTGGTGGATCCACCCTTTTCCGGGAAAAAAGCTTCCGGATCGGTTTGTGCGCACAGCGCATCAGTCTGCCAACCAAGTTCGCCTTCGTCATCGAAGTCGCCTTGGCCCGGAAGGCCGATCCATACGGGCTGCCCCGGTGTCTCCAGCGGACGACGCACCTCCATGGGAGGGTCGTCCAGGTCTTCTTCCGGCCCTGCAGGCAGATCGCCGATCAGCGCCTCATGTGCAGCCAAGAGGGCAGTTGCCTGATCCTCCAAAGCGTCCTGCACATTCTGGTTGTAGCGGTCTGCCGCTTCCGGATCCGCTGGGTCGACGTACCAATCCCCCGGTACTTCCCGCGAACGGTATTTCACCGACGCATTTTCTGCGACGACTGCATCTTCCTGGATACGCAACGCTTGCCCCATGGCGTCCCTCCTGATTTTGCAGCTGCTGCGTGGATGTGTTTCCGATTCCCGGCGACGTTCCGGTCATCTGTGCAGCGGCGTTTGATTACTAATTACACGCGTGTAACTACCCGTCAGTCAAGCTGCGCCGGGATAATAATCAAGAATCCGTAGAAACGTGGGATGCGCCACGCCCAACATTTTGCCCGTGCCGCTGCGCGTCTCCGCGGAAAACGGGAGGCCCGGATCGATTTACGTGAACTTTCATTGAATTTCCGCGGAAAATTAAGCCTTGGGACGCGAAGGGCCCACCGATTGGAGAAAATGGCATGTGTCGCAATTCACAATCCCGGCGATAATCCCACGGACGGCGCGGGGCCACCGTGGCAAGATTGACGCATGAGCATCCCGGCAGCGAACCTGATGACCGCCCTGCGGTCCGGCCATTCAACCTCACCACGGCTCACGTGGTACGGGCCTGACTCTGAACGGGTGGAGCTTTCGGGCCGCGTCCTGGACAACTGGGTGGCCAAGACCAGCAATCTCCTGCAGGACGAGTTGGACGCGGAACCCGGCATGACCATCCGGCTTGACCTCCCCGCGCACTGGAAGTCATTCGTCTGGGCGTTGGCGGCATGGCAGCTGGGCATGGAGGTGGTCTTTGACCGCACCCCCGCGGATTTCCTGGTGACCGACGGTCCCGACGACGGTGACGCGTCCGGCTTCGACGCCGTGGTAGCCGTACCGCTCGCGGCACTCGCGATGCGTTGGCCCGGTGAGCTGCCATCCGGGGTCGTGGATTACGCGGCGGAAGTCCGCTCCCACGGCGACGTTTTTATGGCGCACAACGAGCCCGCCCCAGATTTGCCCGCAGTGCGGGGCACCTCGGAACTCGCACACGAAGCACTCATTGAGGAATTTGCCGCTGGCCAGGAACCCGGCGTCCGCCTGCTGGTACGCGCAACAGACGGCCTGGAAACTTGCCTGGCCGCTTCACTGGGCGCCTGGCACGGCGATGGTTCGGTAGTGCTGGTGCACCCTGATCTCGAGGTAACCGAGCACCTGCTGGAGAACGAGCGGGTCAGCCGTTCTTAGCGGACGGCAACTCGCCGGTGGCGGGCCCGGCAGCTCCGGCCTCGCTCTTGGCTTTGTGGTGGAGTTCGATGATCTCGTGGTCATGCGAGAATTCGGGCTCGGCGTCCAGTTCTTCGTTGAACACCCAGAAGCGGTACGCAAAGAAGCGGAAGATGGTGCCCAGGACAAGGCCTACTACGCTCCCGGCGATGAACAGCGAGGGCTTGTCATTCAGGTCCAGGATGTACTTGGCGAACCACACACAACCCGAAGCAATCAGGAGCCCTACCAGGTTCATGATCGCGAACAGCACGGCCTCACGGACCACATTCGCCTGCTTGCGGTGGCGGAAGGTCCAAAAACGGTTTGCGACCCACGAGAAAACACTTGCAACGATGGTTGCAATGGCCTTGGCCCACACTTCGCTGCCGTGCATCGGTCCGGAGAAAAGCCAGATGAAAACGGCCGAGTCAATGACAAAAGCAACACCGCCGACGGCGCCGAACTTCGCTACTTCGCGCCAAAAAAGCGAGGCGAGTCCGCGGATGCGATCTGCAAGTGTGGTGATCATGACCCTCCATGGCCGTTGAAAAGGTGGGCCGATGGGCCAAGTCCATTTTAGCGCCGATTTCCCCGCGCTGCCTTTGAGGTGACTGTGAGAACGCCGATACTGGCCCCCTGAGGCCGCCGGAACCTGTGGAAAAGCAATCGCGAGAGCGGCAGAATCAGTGATCCCGCCGCCGGTTCGGTAGGCTGAACCTTGTGACTTTTCCAGTAATTGGCGTTGTTGGCGGCGGCCAGCTCGCACGAATGATGGCTCCGCCCGCTACCGCCCTGGGCTTCGAACTCCGTGTTTTGGCTGAGGGTGAGGACGTTTCGGCTGTTGCCGCGGTGGCCACAGCCCCGATCGGCGATTACAAGGACCTGGACGCTCTCCTTGAGTTCTCCAAGGGCCTGGACGTGCTGACGTTTGACCACGAGCATGTTCCCACTGAACATTTGCAGGCCCTTCTGGATGCCGGCGTCAACGTCCAGCCGGGTCCCGACGCGCTGGTCAACGCCCAGGACAAGCTGGTGATGCGGGCTGCCATTGACCGCCTCGGCCTTCCCAACCCTGAGTGGTCGGCAGTCAACAACGTTGAAGAGCTGGTGGCTTTTGGCGACCGCATCGGCTGGCCCGTTGTCCTGAAGACACCGCGCGGCGGTTACGACGGCAAGGGTGTCAGGATTGTCCACTCAGCAGAGGACGCCGCGGACACCGCCGATTGGTTCCAGGCCATGAGCCCTTTGCTGGCAGAGGCCAAGGTGGACTTCAGCCGCGAACTCTCGGCACTGGTCGCCCGCACCCCCAGCGGCGAATCGCGGGCCTGGCCCGTGGTCCACACCATCCAGGTGGACGGTGTCTGCGACGAAGTCATCGCACCGGCCCAGAACATCCCCGTTGAGGTGGCCGCTGCCGCCGAGGAAGCTGCGCTGCGCATCGCCAACGAGCTTGGCGTCACCGGCGTCATGGCTGCAGAGCTTTTTGAAACGCCGGGTGTCGGAGCAGGCTTCCTCATCAACGAACTTGCCATGCGCCCGCACAATACGGGCCACTGGACGCAGGATGGATCCATCACCAGCCAGTTCGAACAGCACCTTCGGGCTGTGCTGGACCTGCCGCTTGGCGCTACCGACGCGTTGGCGCCCGTAGTGGTCATGAAGAATTTCCTCGGCGGCGAGAACCAGGACCTGTTCAAGGCCTTCCCCATGGCCTTGGCCTATGAGCCCGCGGCCAAGGTCCACTCCTACGGCAAGTCCGTTCGCCCCGGCCGCAAGATCGGCCACGTGAACCTCGTAGGCAGTTCAGTCTCCGACGTCGACTCTGTCCGCCAGCGCGCCACTGTCGTGGCCAACATCATCCGCGACGGCCGCAAGCCCGAGCAGACCACCCTTGAGGAGACCGCATGACGTCAGAAGCAACAGCCCCGTTGGTAGGGCTCGTGATGGGTTCCGATTCAGACTGGCCCGTCATGGAAGCTGCAGCGGACGCCCTGGCAGAATTCGGTATCCCCTTTGAAGCGGACGTGGTTTCTGCGCACCGCATGCCAACGGAAATGATCCGTTACGGCCAGACTGCCCACGAGCGTGGACTTCGGGTCATCATCGCCGGTGCAGGCGGCGCCGCCCACCTTCCCGGCATGCTGGCCTCGGTGACACCGCTCCCCGTCATCGGAGTCCCCGTGCCCCTCAAGACCCTGGACGGCATGGATTCCCTGCTGTCCATCGTCCAGATGCCTGCCGGTGTCCCCGTGGCCACGGTCTCCATTGCCGGGGCACGCAACGCCGGACTCCTTGCTGTCCGCATGCTGGCCTCGGGAACGGACGAACTCGCCGCCAAGCTCCGCGCCGATCTGCTCGATTTTGCCCAGGAGCTCAATGACGTCGCCACCAAGAAGGGCGATAACCTGCGCCGCAAAGTAGAGGAAGTCTTTTCCCCTGCCAACGCTTCAGGCCGGAGCTCCCGCTAGGAAGGCAGCGGTTGACTACCATGCACAAGACTTCGAATCAGCCCGGTTCCGCCCTGACTGATCCCGTCCGCCATCCGTCCGGGGCCAGCGCCCCGGTGCGGACCAAACGCGCCTTCGTGCTGGTGCTCCTCACGCTCTTTATCCCCGGCAGCGCCCAGATTGTTGCCGGTGACCGGAAACTTGGCCGGGTGGCACTGCGCGTCACGCTCACCGTCTGGGCCCTGGCGCTGGTGACCCTGTTCATCGCGTTGGTGAACCGCACTCTGTTGCTCAGTATTTTCACCCATCCGGTTGGTTCACTCTTCATCATCGTGGTCCTCGTGGCCTTGGCGCTGGGATGGGCCTATCTGTTCCTCAACACCTTGCGGATCATCAGGCCGGCCCTGCTGGCTCCAGGGATGCGGCCCATCATTGCCGTGGTCCTGGCAGCCTCAACGGTGCTTGCCAGTGGCTCGCTGGGTTACATCGCCTACGTCCTGAACGTCAGCCGGAACGCCATCGGCAGTATCTTCAATGCCGGCCCTGCGATCGATCCCGTGGACGGCCGTTACAACTTCCTCATGATGGGTGGCGACGCCGGGGATGACAGGACGGGGCGCCGCCCGGACAGCCTCTCCGTTATCAGTGTCGACGCCAAGACTGGCGAGAGCGCCATCATCTCCGTCCCCCGCAACCTTCAGAACGCCCAGTTCAGCGAAGGCTCACCCATGCGTGAGATCTACCCTGAGGGCTACAACTGCGGTGACGAATGCCTTATCAACGCCGTCAATACCGAGGTCACCAACAACTACCAGAACCTCTACCCGGGCGTTGCCGATCCTGGCGCCCAGGCTACCTTGGAGGCGGTCTCCGGCACGCTCGGAATCACCGTCCAGGCCTACGTCCTGGTGGATATGGATGGCTTCGCCAAACTCATCGACGCCATGGGCGGCATCCGCATCAAGGCCGGCGGCTGGGTTCCCATCAGTGGTCCCGTGACTGATGAAGCCAACGGGATCCACGGCATGCCGGACGGCTGGATCCCGGCCGGTGACCAGCACCTGGATGGCTTCCATGCCCTCTGGTACGGCCGCTCCCGCGAATTCGTGGACGACTACGCCCGCATTGCCCGCCAGCAGTGCGTTCAGCAGGCCATGCTCAAGCAACTGGATCCGGCCACCCTCCTGACCAAGTTCGAGGACATCGCCAACGCCGGCACCAAGGTTGTTGATTCCAATATTTCTTCCAACCAGCTGGGCAGCTTCGTGGACCTCGCCCTGAAGTCCAAGAACCAGCCCGTCAAGCGGCTCACCATCGGCCCTCCGGACTTCGACGCATCCTTCTCCACGGTGCCGGACTTCGACCTCATCCACTCCAAGGTCCAGGAAGTCCTGGCGTCGTCCAACGCGCCCAAGGCGGATGACGCCGTCGTGACCCCCAACGGCGCTGCCGCCGGCACCATCGTGGCGGCTGGGCCAGTTGCAGGGGGCCTTCCCGCAAGCCAGCTTCCCTCGCCGTCGGCCGATTTCACCCCGGTGACCACCACACCGGACGGTACTCCCATCACCATCGAACTCCTGAACGGCCTCAAGGCCCAGGGCGATGAGCAAGGCATCCGGGATCTCGTAGCCACCAACGGACAGTGCGCACCGCTGTAAGCGTGCAGGTCCCCTCCACCCCACGTCCAGCGCAACGATAAGGACTTTCTTTCGTGTACCAGATTGAGAATGTTTTGCGACCCTACGCGTGGGGTTCGACGACGGCGATCGCAGACTTGCTGGGGCGGCCGGCCTCAGGTGGCCCCGAAGCCGAACTGTGGATCGGCGCCCACCCGGACTCCCCCTCCACAGCCCTTCACCCCAACGGCGTAACCCAGCCCCTGAACGCATTGATCGAGTCCGATCCCCAGCGGTTCCTGGGATCGGAGAGCCTGGCCGAGTTCGGACCGCGGCTGCCGTTCCTCACCAAGTTGCTGGCAGCGGAACAGCCGTTGTCGCTGCAGGTGCACCCCAGCCTGGAACAGGCACAGGAAGGCTTTGCCCGGGAGAACGCAGCCGGCATCTCCCCCGACGCGGCGGATCGCAACTACCGCGACAACAACCACAAACCGGAGATGATCTTTCCGCTCACTCCGTTCAGGGCGCTGTGTGGTTTCCGCTCCCCTGCTGATTCGCGAAGCATCTTTAAGCACCTGGCACAGGTCCTCGATTCAGCGGCGGTGGAAATCCCGGCCATCATCCAGGACGTCATCTCCGATCTCACCGACAAGGACGAAACTACTGCCCTCAAGGCTGCTTTCAGCCGCCTGATTAAAGGTGGCAGCGACATCTCCGACGCTATCAACGAGGTAGTGGCCGTCCTGTCCGCCGGTGCTCCGCTGGAGCCGCATCGGGAAGCACTGACGGCAATGCTGGACATCAACGAGGCCTTCCCGGGCGATCCCGGCGTCCTCAACTCACTTCTCCTCAACCACCTCACCCTGGAGCCCGGCGAGGTGGTGTACCTGCCTGCGGGAAACATTCACGCCTACCTTCATGGGCTGGGCGTGGAAGTCATGGCTTCTTCCGACAACGTGCTTCGAGGCGGGCTCACCCCCAAGCATGTGGACGTTCCGGAATTGCTGAAGACGGTCCGGTTCGAAGCCCTCGGCGTGCCGCGCGTCGAAGCGAGTGGCACCGAATTCGGGCAGGAGCTCTACCGGCCGCCCTTCAAGGAATTCCAGCTGCAGCGCATTGAACTTCGCCCGGGTGCCGAGCCGGTTCCCCTGGCGCAAACCGGACCGGCCGTCGTCGTGGTCGTATCCGGTTCGGTGCTGCTTGACTCGCCCAAGAGCGACCTCCGCCTCCAGCGCGGCGCGGCCGCCTTCATCCCCGATCTCGAGGCACCCGTGAACGTCCATCCTGTCCAGGGAGCCACCGAAACCAGCATCGCCTTTGCCGTCACCACAGGGCTGGGGAACTGATCCATGGAGTTTTTCCTGCAAACCCCTGCGTGGGCTGCTGTCCAGCGTTCCCTGGGCCGCCGTGTCCACGAACAGTCCGGTCCGGGCTGGAGCTTCCTCGCCATTGAGGAGAAGAACCCCGCCGGCAAGGTCATCTACGCCCCCTACGGTCCTGTGGCAGAATCCGTTGAAGCGTTCGATGCCGCCACTGCTGCCCTGGTGGTTTTGGCCACGAAGGAACATGCAGTCTTCGTCCGGATGGAACCTGCAGCGGCCGGTTTTTCAGCTTCCGACGCCGGCCCCCTCCTTCGCGCGCGCGGCTTGCGGCCCGCGCCGGTCAACCAGCAGCCTGAGCTCAGCTGGATCGTGGACCTCGACGGTGATTTCAAGGACGTCCTGGCAGGCATGAAGCCGACCAACCGGAACCTGTACCGGAACATCCACAAAAAGGGTGTGACCTTCAGGGCTTCGCAGGATCCCGCCGACATCTCGGTCCTCCTGCACTTCCTCCACCTGACCGCCGCCCGCAATGGCTTCAAACCCCAAAGCGATGAGTACCTCACACAGGTGGCTGCGTCATTGCTGCCCTCCGGCGCCGGAACACTGTTCATAGCGGAGTTGGAAGGGGAACCCATCGCTGCTGCCTTCGCCTACGACTCCGATGACACCCGTGTCTACGCCCATGCGGCCTTGGACGACACCCATCGCAAGCTCAGCGCGGGCATCCCCCTCCTGGTGACACTCATGGCTGATGCCAAGGAGAAGGGTTTGAAGCATGTGGACCTCTGGGGCGTGGCGCCCGAGGACCGGCCGGACCACAAGTGGGCCGGGTTCACGGCGTTCAAGAAGTCCTTCGGCGGCCGAGAAGTCTCCTACCCCGGCACCTGGGACCTACCGGTCAACAAACTCCGCTACGGTGCCTACCAACTAGCGAGAAGCCTCCGGGACAAGCTCCGCTAAGCCGTTCGCGCTCAAATCGTCGCGTACCGCCACCACCCACTTTGAGCCCGTCCGGCCCCCGGCACACCCTGCTTCCCGGCGCGCCCCGAGGACTGCGCAATCAAAGTAGGTGGCGAAGGAACACCCCGGCTTAATGCCCCACCCCATCTAAATCGCGCCAACCGGAGCCGCGTAAGCAAACGTGCCCGGACAGCGAAAAGCGCCCTGTCGCGTCAGCGGCATCAAATCGACGAGGTACGAGGAGATAGCCGCAGAGCGATAGGGCGCTTTTCGCGTCAAAGACGCGACAGCAACGGGGGGCTACGGCTTGCGCGCGTACGTCTCCCACTTGGATGCGTGGTGCTCGGCCTCAACAAAGCGGACCGTCCCAGACTTGGAGCGCATCACGATGGACTGCGTCATAACGCGGTCCTTCTGGTAGCGCACGCCGTGGAGGAGGTCGCCGTCGGTGATGCCGGTGGCTGCGAAGTAGCAGTTGTCCGAGGTGACGAGGTCGTTGGTGGACAGGACGCGGTCGAGGTCGTGTCCGGCGTCGATGGCTTTCTGCTTCTCTTCGTCCGACGTCGGCCACAGGCGGCCCTGGATGACGCCACCGAGCGACTTGATGGCACACGCTGCAACGATGCCTTCCGGGGTGCCACCGATACCCATGAGGGCGTCAACACCGGTGCCGGAGCGGGCTGCGGCGATGGCCCCGGCGACGTCGCCGTCCATGATGAACTTGGTGCGTGCACCGGCTTCGCGGATTTCCTCCACGAGGGGGCGGTGGCGGTCGCGGTCCAGGATCATGACGTTGAGCTGGTTGACCTTGACGCCCTTGGCCTTGGCAATGAGGTGCAGGTTCTGCTTGACCGGCAGGCGAAGGTCCACCATGTCGGCAGCTTCAGGACCGGTAACGAGCTTCTCCATGTAGAACACGGCGGAGGGGTCGAACATGGATCCGCGCTCAGCAACTGCCAGCACCGCGAGGGCGTTGTTGATGCCGAGGGCGGTCAGGCGGGTTCCGTCGATGGGGTCGACGGCGACGTCGCACTCGGGACCGGTGCCGTCACCTACCTGCTCGCCGTTGAACAGCATGGGGGCTTCATCTTTTTCGCCTTCACCGATGACCACAACGCCGTTGAAGTGGACAGTGTGAAGGAACGAACGCATGGCATCGACGGCGGCGCCGTCTGCCTTATTCTTGTCACCGAATCCTACCCAGTGGCCACCGGCAATTGCCGCGGCCTCGGTGACACGGACGAGTTCAAGCGCAAGGTTGCGGTCGGGTTCGTCGAGGCCGACGGCGAGCGACGGCGAAATCGTGGAATACTGCTGGGTCATTGGTGCAGGAGACACTTGAACCTCTTCTTCGAGTGACGATTCACGGGACCGGACATGGTTGCGCTGGGCAACCCGGGGTTCCTCTATCAACGATCATAGTCGCCACGTGGTCCCGGAGTCGTTGGATGACCACAGCCCCCGATACCGGTGGTGAGGTTCCCGGATGTGTGTTCCCCGTCGGGATAAGGGATCATGGACAGGTGAGTGAAACGCAGGACAAGCCCGCAGCCGAGAACCAATCGGACGCTGCAGCGGCCAGCCAAAACGATGCCCAGGCCATCCCGGATGCCCCCTACAAACCCGTCATTGCGGCGAAAGCTGCCAAGCGGGCCAATGCGTCGGTCATTGGCATGGTCATTGCGCTGCTCGTCTGCGTGTTGGCTTTCCTCCCCATCGTTTTGATGAACCCGGCTCCCAAGGGCGAGGGCTTCAGGCCCGATGTCGACGTGGCAGCCGTCGCCCGCAACGCCACAGGTGTGGCAGGATTCACACCGGTGACCCCGGATACGGGCGACACATTCAAGCCCAACTACGCCCGGTGGGAATCAGGCACGGGAAGTGGCGTCCCCACTTGGGAAATTGGGTTCCTGACCCCCAAGGAGGCCTTTATTGGCCTCACCCAGACCACCCAGGCCAACCCCACCTGGGTTTTGCAGCAGACGGAGAACCTGCCCGTCACCGGCACTCGCAACGCCGGCGGCCAGGACTGGGAGCTGCGGGACTCCGGCAAGGAGAAGCGCAGCATGGTCCTGGAGTACCGGGGTACCACCATCATCTTGAGCGGCACCGCGAGCCTGGACGAGTTCGCAACGCTCGCTGCCGCCGTCGTGAAGTCTGCAGAGCAGGCGGCGCCGGCAAGTGCGCCCGCCTCGGCCCCTGCTTCGACGCAACCGTCCGCTTAACCCTCGCAACAGTTTCACGGACTGCCCTGTCTGCGTCGTAAAGTAAGGCTCGTGCCTACTTACCTGACCCCAGCCCTGGCGTGGCGCCGTCTCCGCGAGGGCAACGAACGTTTTGTTTCCGGCGAATCCCTGCACCCCAACCAGGATGCTTCGCGACGATCCTCACTCATTGAGAACCAGAATCCGTTTGCTGTCATCTTCGGCTGCTCGGATTCACGGCTGGCCGCCGAAATCATCTTTGACTTGGGCCTCGGTGACGCCTTCGTGGTCCGCACCGCCGGCCAGGTCATTGACGATGCCGTGCTTGGCTCCCTCGAGTACAGCATCAGCGAACTCCGGGTTCCGCTGATTGTGATCCTGGGCCATGACAGCTGTGGCGCAGTGAAGGCCACCAAGGCTGCGGTGGAAACGGGCGAGATGCCTCCCGGCTTCATCCGTGACCTTGTGGAGCGCATCACGCCCTCGGTACTGACGGCCAAGCGCAACAGCCAGGAAGACGTCAACGACATGGTGGTGGAGCACGTCAAGCAGACCGCCGCCCGCCTGGCTGACAGCTCCCGTGTGATTTCCGACGCCATCGACGACGGCCGGGTGGCTGTCATTGGCCTGTCCTACAAGCTCGATGAGGGCCGTGCGGCCCTCGTTTCCGGGATCGGCAAGCTCTAGGAGCGCGTGCTCCGGCCTCGGCGCCGGAGCACGTAGCACTCCCCTCCGGGTTTTTTGTGCGGCGTCCAATCGCCCTAAGCTAGCCCCATGACTTCCACCACTGAGTTCCGTATTGAACATGACACGATGGGCGAAGTTCGCGTCCCCGTGAACGCCCTGTACCGCGCCCAGACGCAGCGTGCTGTGGAGAACTTCCCGATCTCCGGCAAGACGCTTGAGCGCACCCACATCGAAGCCCTGGCCCGCGTCAAGAAGGCCGCTGCACTGGCGAACGCCGAACTGGGGGTGCTCGATGGTGAGCTCGCCGAGGCTATCGCCGCTGCCGCCGATGAGGTAGCCACCGGCAAGTACGACGGCGACTTCCCCATCGACGTCTTCCAGACCGGTTCGGGCACTTCCTCCAACATGAACACCAACGAGGTCATTGCCGAGCTGGCATCGCGCGCCCTCGCAACCGCCGGGAGTGACAAAGTTGTCCACCCGAACGATCACGTGAACGCTTCGCAGTCCTCCAACGACGTCTTCCCGACGTCCGTGCACGTCGCCGCTACGTCGGCCTTGATCAACGACCTGATCCCGGCCCTCGAGTACCTGGCTGCTTCCCTTGACCGCAAGGCCGTGGAGTTCAAGGACGTCGTCAAGTCCGGCCGTACCCACCTCATGGATGCAACACCTGTCATGCTGGGCCAGGAGTTCGGCGGCTACGCTGCGCAGGTACGTTACGGCATCGAGCGCATCAACGCAGCACTCCCCCGCGTTGCCGAGGTTCCCCTGGGCGGCACCGCCGTGGGCACCGGCATCAACACCCCTGCCGGCTTCCCGGAGCGCGTCATTGAACTGCTCGCAGCCGACACCGGCCTGCCGCTGACCGAGGCCCGCGACCACTTCGAAGCACAGGCTAACCGCGACGGCCTCATCGAGGGTTCCAGCCAGCTCCGCAACATTGCGATCTCCTTCATGAAGATCAACAACGACCTCCGCTGGATGGGTTCTGGCCCCAACACCGGTCTCGGCGAAATCGCCATTCCGGACCTTCAGCCCGGCTCCTCGATCATGCCTGGCAAGGTCAACCCGGTTATCTGCGAAGCGTCCATCATGGTCTGCGCCCAGGTCATCGGCAACGACACCGCCATCGCCTGGTCCGGCACCAACGGCGCCTTCGAGCTCAACGTCGGCATCCCCGTCATGGCCGCCAACCTCCTGGAGTCCATCCGCCTGCTGGCCAACACCAGCCGCGTCATGGCTGACAAGATGATCGACGGCATCACCGCCAACGTGGAGCGTGCACGCTTCCTGGCCGAGGCTTCCCCGTCCATCGTCACCCCGCTGAACAAGTTCATCGGGTACGAAAACGCTGCCAAGATCGCCAAGATCGCTGTCAAGGAAGGCCTGACCATCCGCCAGGCCACCGAGAAGCTCGGCTTCGTCGGCGAGGGCGAAGGCAAGGTCACTGAGGCCGAGCTCGACAAAGCCCTGGACGTCACCACCATGACGGCACCGGCACACAAGGCCTGACTCCTGGTCTAAAAACTCAACAGCACGACGACGGCCGGTACCTTTTTTCGAAAAGGTGCCGGCCGTCGTCGTCCCCCGGAGTTTTTGCACAGCAGATGCCCCTAAGACCCTCCCTCAAGGGCATCTGCTGTACAAGAACTTCCTACTCTTTTTGCACTTTACAGCTTAGAGTGCAAAACTTTACTTTGTGAGCAATAGTGCAAATATCGACGGCGGCCTCCGCGAGCGCAAGCGGGCTGCCACGCGGACGGCAATCACCGCCGTCGCGCGTTCCCTGACCGCTGAGCATGGCCTCAGCGGTTTCACTGTTGAGGAAGTCTGCGAAGCGGCGGGGATTTCGCGCCGAACGTTCTTCAACTACTTCCATTCCAAAGAAGACGCTGTGATCGGCTCCTTCTCGGATGAGTTGCCCGCAGACGCCTTGGAGTCGTTCAACCAGAACTCTGCACGCACGCCGGACAGCATCTCCGGGACTCTTCTGGCAGCTCTGCATGTACTCACCGTGACCCTGATGGAGCGTTCGTCCATCAGCCGCACCGAGGTCCAACAGTTCATCGCCGCCATCACAGCTGAACCGCAACTTCTGGCACGCCTGACGCTGGAAGGGGAAGCCCGGGAACGGCAATTCGCTGCTCTGGTGGCCGCCCGCGAAGGGCTGGATCCTGAGCATCCCGAAGTCATGACTGCGACGGCGTTGTTCGGGGCGGTCTCGAAGAAGGCAGCCCAGCAGTTTTTCTCGGAGCAGAACACCCGCCCGTACCGCGGGATCCTCGAACAGAACCTCAACGCCGCACGGAAACTCTTTGCCCAGCCACTGGCCACGAACCAGCAATTGGGCCCCAACCCCCTTGAAACCTCGAAGGACCCCGCATGAGTACACTCTCGAAGGCAGCAGAACCGCTGTTGCTGACCCAGAAACGCATCTGGATCATCTTCTCGGCGCTGATCGCAGGCATGCTCCTGTCCAGCCTCGACCAGACCATCGTCTCCACCGCCATGCCCACCATCGTGGGCAAGCTCGGCGGGGTGGAGCACCAGGCCTGGATCACCACGGCCTACCTCCTTGCCACCACCATCGTGATGCCCATCTACGGCAAGTTTGGTGACATCCTGGGGCGCCGCAACCTGTTCCTCATTGCCATTGCCCTGTTCACGCTCGCGTCCGTGGGCTGCGCCTTCGCCACCGATTTCTGGGGCTTCGTCATCTTCCGTGCCATCCAGGGCTTGGGCGGCGGTGGCCTCATGATCCTGTCGCAGGCCATCATCGCGGACATCGTTCCGGCCAAGGAACGCGGCAAGTACATGGGCCCGCTGGGCGCCATCTTCGGTCTCTCCGCTGTGGCCGGACCGCTGCTGGGCGGGTTCTTCGTGGACCACCTCACGTGGGAGTGGGCTTTCTACATCAACATCCCCATTGGCATCGCGGCGTTCATCACCGCGTGGTTCACCCTGACCCTGCCCAACAAGAAGGCCGAAAAAAAGATCGACATCCTGGGTGTCCTGTTCCTCTCCGCAGCCACCACGTGCCTCATCTTCTTCACCGACTTCGGTGGCAAGAAGGATGAGGGCTGGGACTCGCCGCTTACCTGGGCGTTCGGCGCCGGCATGGTCCTGGCTGCCTTCGCCTTTGTGATGGTTGAACGCCGGGCCGAGGATCCCATCATTCCCCTGAGCCTGTTCAAGAACCCCATCTTCATCAACGCAACGGCTATCGGCTTCACGCTGGGCCTGGGCATGTTCGCTGCCATCGCTTTTGTCCCGACGTTCCTGCAGATGTCCTCGGGCACCTCGGCGGCTGAGTCGGGCCTGCTGATGCTCCCCATGATGGTTGGCCTGATGGGTACGTCCATCTACTCCGGTATCCGGATTTCCAAGACCGGTAAGTACAAGATGTACCCCATCCTCGGTGCGGCCCTGACCATCGCGGCGATGTTGTGGCTGACCACTCTCGCAGCCTCCACGCCCATCTGGGTGATCTGTGTCCAGCTCTTCATCTTCGGCGCAGGCCTGGGCCTGATCATGCAGGTCATCGTCCTGGTTGTGCAGAACTCTGTTCCGGCTGACCAGATCGGCACGGCCACCAGCACCAACAACTACTTCCGTGAGGTAGGTGCATCGCTGGGCGTCGCAGTCTTCGGTGCGATCTTCACCAACCGCTTGTCCGAATCGTTGACCGAGGCCTTCACCGGCGCCGGCGCGTCTGCCGAGCAGGCTTCGCAGTCCACCAGCACGTTGGATCCGCAGGCATTGTCACAGCTCCCTGAGCAGTTGCGGGACGCGATCGTCAACGCTTACGCCAATTCCCTCGCGCCCGTGTTCTGGTACTTGGTGCCGTTCATTGCCATCGCTCTGATCCTGGCCATCACGCTCAAGCAGATCCCTCTCTCCGACACTGCAGGAATGGTGGCACGCGGTGAGGCTGTGGGCGGTGAGGAAGCTGACCGCCTTGAGGCCGAGCGACTCGAGACCGCGCGTTTGGAAGCGGAACTTGAAGCTTCGGATGGCGTTGACAAGGACCGCCCAACAGCCGATGCGGGACGTCGGTAACGCTAGTCCTCCACTTGGTACGCCACGGGGCCTTCGGGCTCCGTGGCAAGCCTGATGGCTTCAAGGTTTCCGGCGCTCATCTCCGGAAGGTCATCCAACCCGAACCATCCCACGGCGAGCGATTCGTCGTCGTTGACCTGGGCTTCCCCGGAGACGTAGCGGCACCGGAAGGTGATGTCCAGGAAGTCGCAGACGTCGCCGTTGGGGAAGGTCACCGGCCCCACAACCCCGACGCCGATGATCCGTTCAGTCTCGGCCACCACCGCCGTTTCTTCGAAGATTTCCCGTACGAGCCCAGGTGCTGGATGCTCCCCCGGTTCCAACATGCCGGTGATCAGTGCCCAATGACCGTTGTCGGCACGCTGGCCCAACAACACCCTGCCTTCGTCGTCTAGGACCACTCCCCGCACGGCCGGCAGCCAGAGAGGATCGTTGCCGATCTTTTCCCGCAGTTTCAGCACGAACTCTGGTGCACCCATGGTGTCAGCTTTCCTTCAATTCGATCGTGGCATGTGAGTTCTTCAAGGTGAGGGTGTCGCCGTCGAGCTTCCACTGCACGGGCTGCTCAAAGAGCTCCTCTGTCCAGGCCTGATAGCTGGCGGTTGACCCCTCGCAGCCTTTGTCAGTGGCGACCCTCCAAAGCGGTGTCAGGACATCATCGCCTACCGAAACTGTCACCTGCAGCCAGTTGCATGGTGTCGTAACGTACAAGATCCATTCACCATTCACCTGCGACGAACTGATCTCCAGCGGTTCCGTTCCGAGCCACGCCACGTCTCCCGTGTCGTCGGTTCCCCGCAGGGACGTGAACTCGGAACAGCCCAACGGTCCTCCTTCGCAGGGAGTTTCCTGCCCTCGCGTGGGGTAGGGCTGTTCGGTAGTGCCGGGCTGATGCGTAGTACCCTGCTGGCTGCTGGACAGGGCCGCTTGGTCAGGACTGTGGATGGCCTGCCCGCATCCGGTCAGCAGCAGCGCAAAGAAAAGGCAGGCTCCCAGCATGAGCTTCAACCTGATCCGTCCCACAGCGCCCTCCTGCTGCCTTCAAGCACATCCAAACACTCGCTGGGCTAAGCATGCCGCAGCACGGTGAACGCGAAAATACGGGCACGGTTGCAGTTCGGCCGCAGTTGGCGCGGTGGGAAGACTCATGCGGGTATCAGCACCATGGCAGCTGCCGCCCCCGCCAACATGAACGGACCAAAAGGAATGGCCGAACGCAGGGTACCGCGGCGAGACATCAGGATGGCCAGGCTCCACAGTCCGCCCAGAATGAAAGCGGCGAATGTCCCCGCGAACACGTGGCTCCACCCCAGGTACCCCAAGTAGAGGCCCAGGACACCCGCCAACTTGACGTCACCAAAGCCCATGCCGGGCGGGTGGATGAGCCTCAACACGAAGTAGAAGAGCCATAGCACAGCGCCTCCCGCGAGGACCCTGAGTCCGGGCACAGCGAACAGGTCCGCAAACAGGTGACGGTCCGGACCGGCATCGGCGAAGAATGTCAGGAGCGATGCCGCCAGCAACAACGCCCCTGCCACGGCGTACGACGGAAACACAATGCGGTTGGGCAACAGGTGGCTCCGCACGTCTATCACCGTGAGCCGAACAGCCATCACCACGAAGTACAGGCACGCGGCCATCACCAGCCAGAAGCCCAGCGGGCTGGCGTCCCAGAGGTCGGAGAGTCGTCGGATCACCCTCGGATGCTATCCCGCTTTGGCCGCAGGGCACGCTTGAATGGCTAGGTAAACTGTGGATATGGGGAGCTACAGCGCAAGAGGACAGGGATTCGACTTGTCCTCCACATTCCGGAATCTTTGCCGTTCTTCGCCGTGGAAATGGACGAGCCTCCGCTTCGAATACCTGGAACGGCCCGGGACGGGCGCCACCATGGTCCGCGCATGGCTGAGGCGGCCGGGCGCTCTTCGCCTGGAAACACCGGACGGCCAATTGCTGCACAGCACCACGGGCATCAACGACTCCCGGGATGATCTGTACGTGTCCTCAACACGCCGCTCATGGTTGCTTCCGGCCCATCTGGTGACACCCGTTTACGACGACGCCGGTTTGGTCAGGCGGCGTCCAGAGGCTGCCTACGGTGAGCCCTCCTTCGGCAACGGCCGACTTGCCGCTGCCCTGGATCCCGTGGAACTAGCCGGCAACGCGCCGGTTCCCCTCGAATTCCCGGACACGAACCGCGTCTTCCTGGAGGAACCCCGGGAAGTGGACCACGAAGGCCGCCTCGCGTTGGAAACCATCGTCACCCGCAGCAGGACCTATGTTCCCTCGGATCCTGCCGAGCCTTTGGCCCACACCGGACGAACGTTGATCAGGATCGACGCCGGCACAGGGGTTTGCGTTGCCAGCCAAAGCCTCGACGGGGACTCGTCGGGAAAAGGACATTGGCTGAAGATCCTGGCCGTGGACGAGTACATGCTGGACGACCTTTTCCTGGCTGAGTCCATGAACCTCACGGACGTTCGACGCCACATCCCGTGGGACATCGGCCCGGCCGCCTGAGCGCCCGCCCCTCGCCGAGGAGCGAGCTCTCGGCAGTATCGAAGCTCCAAAGTCCCGAGACCCAACCCCTCGACGAGCTTCTTGCGACGTGACTCGCATGGCTCCCGCCGCCGGGCTAAGCTACGGCGATGACATCGCTGGCAGACATCTGGCCCCCGTTCGGACTTACCCTCACCACCCCGAGGTTGATCATCCGCCCAGTTTTCGACGACGACATCCCGGCCGCCGTCGCCGCGGCGCGTTCAGGTGTCCACGAGCCCGGCAAGAGCCCGTTCAGCACCCCGTGGACCGATCTCCCGGACAATGAACTCGCTCCCAATATGGCCCAGTGGTACTGGCGCTGCCGCGCCAACTTCACCAAGGAATCCTGGACCCTCCTCCTGGCGGTCTGGAATGACAACGAGTTCCTCGGCGTCCAGGACATCGGCGCCAAGAACTTCAACACCTTGAAAACAGTCGGCACTGGCTCCTGGCTCAAGCAGTCCGCCCAAGGGCAAGGGTTCGGCAAGGAGATGCGGGCCGCCGTCGTCAGCTATGCCTTTGATTACCTGGGCGCCGAAGTAGCCGAGTCCGAGGCTGCCTCCTGGAATCAACAGTCGCTGGGCGTCTCCACCAGCCTTGGTTACGAACCCAACGGCATCTTCCGCGATGGCTGGGGAGACTCAGTCCAGGAAGTCCACAAAGTCCGCCTCACGCCAAGCACCTTCAAACGCCCGGACTGGACCCTCAAAGTCCAAGGCCACGAAGCCTTCTCCTCCTACCTCGGAATCGGACAACGTCCGGGGGGTGGCTGAAAGGCGAAGGCCAGGCATCCGGCAGCGTGCGTCAGAAGCGAGGAACGAGCTAGCACGCAGAGGATGTCTGGCCTTCGCCTTAGGCGGGCACGGCGTCGATGGGGTTAGATTTCAGCCCCTTCGAGCAGCTCCGTCACCAGCGCTGCAATCGGCGACCGCTCCGAACGGGTCAGCGTGATGTGTCCGAACAGCGGGTGGCCCTTGAGCGTCTCGACGACGGCCGCAACACCGTCGTGCCGCCCTACCCGGAGGTTGTCGCGCTGGGCGACGTCGTGGGTGAGGACGATCTTGGAGTTCTGCCCGATACGGCTCATGACAGTGAGGAGGACGTTCTTCTCGAGTGATTGTGCTTCGTCCACGATCACGAAGGCGTCGTGCAAGGAACGTCCGCGGATGTGGGTCAGGGGCAGGACTTCGAGCATGCCCCGGTCCATGACTTCCTCAACGACTTCCTGGCTCACCAAGGCGCCAAGGGTGTCGAACACGGCCTGGGCCCAGGGGTTCATCTTTTCGGACTCGGATCCGGGGAGGTAGCCGAGCTCCTGGCCGCCTACGGCGTACAGGGGGCGGAAGACCACCACTTTGCGGTGCTCACGGCGTTCCAGGACGGCTTCCAGGCCCGCACAGAGGGCCAGCGCGGACTTGCCCGTGCCCGCTCGCCCACCGATGGACACAATGCCGACGGCGGGGTCCATGAGCATGTCAATGGCGAGCCGCTGCTCGGCCGAGCGTCCGTGGAGGCCGAAGACATCGCGGTCGCCCTTGACGAGGCGGACTTGTTTGTCCGCCCCTACCCTGCCCAGCGCGGATCCGCGATTGGAGAGAAGGACCAGTCCGGTGTTGACGGGGAGTTCTGCGGCAGCGGGGATGAACACCGGTTCGTGGCCGTAAAGGGTGGTGATTTCGTCGTCGTTGGCCTCCACCTCAGCCATCCCGGTCCAGCCGGAGTCCTTGACGAGTTCGTTGCGGTACTCGTCGGCTTGAAGTCCCATGGCGGATGCCTTGACGCGCATGGGGAGGTCTTTGGAGACCACGGTAACGTTGTGGCCTTCGTTGGCCAGGTTCTTGGCCACAGCCAGGATGCGGCTGTCGTTGTCGCCTCCACGGAATCCTGCCGGCAGCACCTCGGGGGAAATATGGTTCATTTCCACCCGCAGCATTCCGCCGTCCTTCCCGATGGGAATGGAATGGTCAAGGCCGCCGTGTTCGATCCTCAGATCGTCCAGGAGCCGCAATGCTTTGCGGGCGAAATATCCGAGCTCGGGATCGTGGCGTTTTCCTTCCAGTTCGCTGATGACCACGATGGGGACGATGACTTCGTGTTCAGCGAATCGCAGCAAGGCATGGGGGTCGGACAGCAGGACGGACGTATCGATCACGTAGCTCCGGCCTGTGACGGACTTTTTGGTCCGCGCTGTTTGTGGGACCCTCTTGGCGCGAGAGGTAGCTGCACTTTCCCCGTCGGAAACCATTGCGGGCAGTTGCTCAGAAATAGCCACATCGACTCCAGCCCCGGGCAGTTCGCCCGGCCTAATGGTGAAGCGGCTCGGCCGGAAGGCCGGGCGTGGCCTCCCATGTAACTGGTGCGATGATCCGCTCCATGTACTGGCCTCCCCGATCAGCGGGCGGTTTTGCCTGCTGATGTGATTAACGTAATCCCGGACACATTCATTTCCACAACCCACGCCCGGCAAGTCGCATGTCCGGCTCGCTAATTTTTGATGAACCGGAAAGCCCTAGGCTCCGTAGCGGCGCTGGCGCCCGGCATAATCCCTGAGCGCGCGAAGGAAATCGACCTTACGGAACGCCGGCCAGAGAGCCTCGCAGAAGTAGAACTCGCTGTAAGCGCTTTGCCACATCAGGAAGCCGGAGAGCCTTTGCTCGCCGGACGTGCGGATGACCAGGTCAGGATCAGGCTGGCCGCGGGTGTAGAGGAACCGGGAGATGTCGTCCACCGAAAGTTCATCTGCGACGTCGGTCATTTTCCGCCCCTTGGCGGCGGCGTCGTGCAGGAGTTCCCGTACGGCGTCGACAATTTCGCGGCGGCCGCCGTAGCCCACGGCAACGTTGACGTGGATTTTTTCGTGGACCGGCGTGCGGGCCGTCAGTTTGTTGAGGCGTTCGGCGAGATAGTCAGGCAGGAGCTCGGGAGCACCCATGGCGTGGACAGAGACGTCCGAGTCCTCATCGAGACGGTCCATGGTGTTGGCAATGATGCCCATGAGGAGGTCCAGCTCTTCACCGGAGCGGTTCATGTTGTCTGTGGAAAGCATGTAGAGCGTCACTACTTTGACGCCAAGCTCCTGGCACCAGCCGAGGAATTCGTGGATTTTGTCCGCTCCGGCCTGATGTCCCTGGCTGGTGGGTGCGTTGAACTGGCGTGCCCACCGGCGGTTGCCGTCCACCATGACACCGATGTGCCGCGGGATCTGGTCCTGTTTGAGGGAGCGCAGGAGCTTGCGCTCATAGAAGCCATAGAGGAAACCGGGCAGCTCCACCGGACTCTCACCTGACTTCCTTGCTTGTACGACGACGACGCACATCCTAGGCTACCGTCCCCAGCTGGCGAGCTGGTGCAGCCGGGGGTCAAATTCCCCCCACCCGTTGTTACCGTGCAGTAACTTACCGGAACGTAAGTTATGGTTTAACCATGGCTGAGCTCCTCGAAACCAAGCCCGTCTGGCGCGGGTGGATCCATGCTGTTGCGGCTCCTTTTGCCCTCGCTGCGGGGATCGCCCTGATCACAGTGGCACCTACACCGGACCGCAAAATCACCTCCGCCATCTACGCGTTGACCGGCTTCCTCCTGTTCGGAGTCAGCGCCGTGTACCACCGGGGAAACTGGTCCCCCAAGGTCCGCATGGTCCTGAAGCGGCTGGACCACACGAACATCATGTTGGTCATTGCCGGCAGTTACACCCCGCTGGCCTGGTCCCTGCTGGAACGTTCCGAGGCTGTCACTCTGCTGTGGCTTGTCTGGTCCGGGGCGATCGTGGGAGTGCTCTTCCGGATCCTATGGACGCACGCACCGCGCTGGCTCTACGTTCCCGTCTATATCGCCCTTGGCTGCGGAGCGTTGTTCTACTTGCCGCAGTTCTTCACTGCCAACGCCCCTGCCGCGATCCTGATCTGCGTGGGCGGCGCCCTGTACATCGCAGGCGCGGTGTTCTACGCCACCAAGAAGCCCAACTTCAGCGTCAAGCACTTCGGCTTCCACGAACTCTTCCACGCCTTCACCGTATTGGCCTTCGCGGCCCACTTCATCGCCATCATGATGGCAGTGCTGAGCTAGGCCGACATCGACCGACTCAGTCGCCTGCTCCCATGGCCGCCAAGCGGGCCCGGACAGCAGCTGCGTCCCCCAGCGGCCGTTCGCACACCATGTCCCGGCACAGGTAGACCTGCGGGAAGCCGTCCGGCGTGCCCGCCCGGTGGAGAAGCAGCGGCACGCTGGGATCCCGTGCCGGTACCCCGCCGTCGTCCGCCTGCACGGCGACCACCAGCCCGGGGCTGGGAGACGTCAACAGCGTGCGGTGCAGTTGGCGCTTCAGCGGCGAATCAGGGCCTGCGACGGCGGCCTCCACCGGCCCTGCGAGCGCGGCTTGCGCGGTGGCCAGGAGCCATCCGGCAACGCGCGGTGCACGGATTGCGAGGGCCGGGAGCAGGCCCAGGATGCTGCCTGCCATGAGCCGATGCCCGTGGGATCCGGAATAGGCGGCATAGGACAGGAGAACACCGGCAAGCCCCGCGGCACCGCTGGGCGTGGCGTTGTCGAATGGGTCCAGGCCCACGTGCTGACCCTGGGCGTTGAAGACCTGCGCGGACTCCCCTGTCGAGTCGGCAAGCTGTCCGTTCTCCACGAACCGCGCGCACGCAGCGAGCACCAACTTCTCCGCCAGCAGGTACCAGCGTGTATTGCCCGTCACCGCATAGAGGGCAAGGAAGCCATCAGCGCAGAACGCGTAGTCCTCCAACAGACCGCCAATTCCACGTACGGCCCCCGCCTCGGCGAGTCCGGCTACCGCGAGCCCGTTCCAGCCGGCCACCACCTTCTCATCCCTGGCTGGCTGGTTCCTGAGGTTGCGCGCCGAAAGCAATACGGGCGCCACACGCTCCCAAAGCCGCCGATCGGCGTCGGACAGCTTCCGTGCCGGGTGAAGCGGCGAGCCAAACTCCGAGACTGTCCCTTCAGGTCCAATGTTCATCATGCGCGCCACCTGCACGGCGTCATCGGCGCCCAGGACGTCGGTCAAGGATTCCAGCGTCCACAGATACGTGGCGCCCTCGTGATGAACGCCGTCAAAAACCGTGTCGGCGTCCAGGGAGGAAGCCAAAGCGCCGCCCGGCAGCCTCAGCGACTCCAGCATCCAGTCTGCGCATCGTGACGCCACAGCCGCCGCTTCGTCGGCTGAATAGACCTCGTTGCCACCCAACCGCACCCAGTGCGCATAGACACGGAGCAGTTGGGCATTGTCGTAAAGCATCTTCTCGAAGTGCGGGACGGACCAGTCCGCCGTCACCGAGTAGCGGGCAAATCCGGCGTCGAGCTGGTCGCGCAGGGCCGAGCGCGCCATGCCCGCCAAGGCTCGTCCAGCCATATCCCTGGCGGCGTCAGCGGTATCGGAAAGCACAACCGCGTGCCTGATGAGGAATTCCATAACGGCCGACGGCGGGAACTTGGGCGCGTTGCCGAACCCACCGGCGTCGGGGTCTTCAGAGCGGGCCAGCAGCGCCACGGCATCCGGAAGGAGGGAAGCATCCAGCAACCCGGGTGGGTCGTCGAGCCGCACCGCCGCGGACACGTGCCCATCGGCCATGCTGGCTGCCAGTCCGCGGGCGTTCTGTTCCACTCCATCACGACGCTCCATCCAGGCTTCATGGACGGCCTCGAGGACGTTGCGGAAGGACGGCCTGCCGGGCAGCGGAACGGGCGGGAAATAGGTTCCCACATGAAAGGCGAGTCCGTCAGGCGTGAGGAAGACGGACATCGGCCAGCCGCCCTCACCGCTGATGGCCTGCGTTGCGGCCATGTAGACGGAATCGACGTCCGGGCGCTCCTCCCGGTCCACCTTCACCGGGACGAAGTGGGCATTGAGGTAGCCGGCAGTTTTCGTGTCTTCAAAGGACTCGTGGGCCATGACGTGGCACCAATGGCATGCCGCATAGCCAATGGAAAGGAAAACCGGGACATCACGTTCGGCGGCGATAGCAAAAGCTTCGTCGCCGAACGGGCGCCAGTGCACGGGGTTGTCCGCGTGCTGCCGCAAATTGGCAGAAGGTTCCGAGCCCAGGGTGTTGCTGGCCCAGGGCGAACCGCTACCGGAGGATTCAGCGGGTCCGGGGACCGGCATCGTCGTTCTCATCCGAGGCGCGGCCGACAGACGATGCGCCAGGCGCTCCGAGAATGCCGTCGTCGGCCTGATTGCCGGCCTCCGCAACCTGGTCCTCCGCAGCCGGGCCTTCCTCGGCCGCCATGCGTGCTTCCTCCACCTGTGCCCGGTACCGGACGCGTCGGATGCGTCGAACCATGTCCACGATGAGGAACGTGGTCAGGATGACGATGAAGGCCGTGAGGACAAAGCCCCACGTACCGGGCGTCACCTGGTCCTCGGACAGGCCGGGCCGCAGCGTGCCCGAGGGGTTGGGCGACGGAGTGACGGTCAGGGCGAGAATCAAGTGGTGCACGTTCAAACCTTCTATGGGAGCTGATGCATGCCGACAGGCAGCGTAGCCGGAAGCTGGTTGGCCTGGCGGCAATTTCTACGGGCGATAGAAACTGCCGGAGTGTCTATCTTATCCCCGCGAACAGGTCCTTCTCCGGCAGCTCGGACGGGACGGTGGACTTGATGAGGGTGTAGTCCTCCCACGGCCACGCAGTGCGCTGCAGATCCGGCGATACTGCGAAGAAGAACCCGAGAGGATCGATCTGCGTCCGGTGCGCCCGGAGAGCGTCGTCGCGCGCCTCGAAGAAATCGCCGCAGTCCACCTGGGTGGTGGTCTGGTGTCCCGGGGGAACGGGAGTATGCCCCTCGGCATCGGCTTCCAGCCACGCGGCCAGTCGCTCGGCGTAGGGAGACTGCAATCCGGCCTCTTCCAGCGCAAAGTGCAGCGCGCGGAAACGTTCCGGACTGAAGGCACGGTCGTAGTAAAGCTTGCTCGGGGCCCACGGCTCCCCCATGCCCGGATAGCGGTCCGGGTCGCCGGCCGCATCAAAGGCTTCCACCGCCACCTTGTGGGCCATGATGTGGTCCGGGTGCGGGTAGCCCCCGTTTTCGTCGTAGCTCAGAATCACGTGTGGCTTGAAACTGCGGACCAGCCGGACCAGGGGCGCCGTGGCCCGTTCCAGGGGCTGGAGCGCGAAGCATTCCGGCGGCAGCGGCGGCAGCGGATCCCCCTCCGGAAGGCCCGAATCCACAAAACCGAGCCACCGTTGCTGGATTCCCAGGACGGCAGCGGCGTTGGCCATCTCCAGACGCCGGGCACCGGCCATATCCCTTTTGGGGTGGGGTGCGTCTTCCATGGCGGGGTTCTGGATGTCACCGCGTGAGCCATCAGTGCACGTAGCGACCATCACGTCCACTCCCGCGGCGGCGTACATTGCCATGGTTGCCGCGCCCTTGCTGGACTCATCATCCGGGTGGGCGTGGACGGCGAGCAGCCGCAGCTGCTGGTCGGAACTGCTGGACGCTGTCACGTGACGGCTCCTCTTTCGTGGATCAAGCTGTGTGGGCGGTGATGGGGCGCCGGGATCGGCACTAAACTGGACGGGTGACTTCAGAGGACCTATCGGCCACCCAAGTACCGGCAAGCACCAGCCTAGCCAATCGCTACGGCGGTCAAAAGCGCGCCATGACCCGCAAAACCAAGCGGAACATCGTCATCGGTGCCCTGGTCATCGGGATTGGGTTCGCCGCCTATGTGGCCACCGGTTCCGCGCAAGCCCCTGTCACCTTCAAGGACATTGGGTACAGCACCGTGGACGGAACCCAGGCGGAGGTGGACTACCAGGTCACTAAATATCCCGGAGCCACGGCCCAATGCGCCATTAAAGCGCTGGATTCCAAGTTCGCGGTAGTGGGCTGGAAGGTCGTGGAAATCGGTCCGAACGATCCCCAGGACGACCCCGACGGCGGCAGCACTACCGTTCAGCGCACGGTCCTGCGTACCGAGTCACCGGCTGTTTCAGGAGTGGTGGACAACTGCTGGATCACGGACAGCGGTAAATAACATTCATGTGACCCATGCCTCAACCGGTTTGGGTTCGTCCAAAGGATTTACTACAATGGATGAAACCTTCACCCCGTTAAGTTGGTTACTGAGTTCCACTAGTGGCCACCTCGGCGGGGTCTTTTGCATTGTCAGATCTAGAGGAGAAATCCGTGTCTACCACCAATAGCGCCACTGCGGCTTGGCTCACCCAGGAAGCTTTCGACCGCTTGCAGGCTGAGCTGGACCACCTTTCCGGCGCTGGCCGGGCGGAAATCGTCCAGAAGATCGAAGCTGCCCGCCAGGAAGGCGACCTGAAGGAAAACGGCGGCTACCACGCAGCCAAGGAAGAGCAGGGCAAGATCGAGGCCCGCATCCGCCAGCTCACAGCCCTGCTTCGCGACGCCCATGTTGGCGAGGCCCCTGCCGATGACGGAATCGTCGAGCCCGGCATGCTGGTCGTTGCCCGCATCGCCGGTGACGAAGAGACGTTCCTGCTGGGCTCCCGCGAAATCGCCGGGGACTCCGACCTGGACGTCTTCAGCGAGAAGTCTCCCCTGGGTGCTGCCATCATCGGCCACAAGGAAGGCGACAGCCTGAGCTACGTCGCCCCCAACGGCAAGGAAATTCCGGTGGAGATCGTCTCCGCCAAGCCTTACGTCGCCTGATCAGCGGCTCACCGGCCCGAAACACACGACGCCGGCCCACCCCTTAGCGGGGCGGGCCGGCGTTTTTCGTGCGGGCACCCAGGCGCGCATTCACCCAACTAGGGGACAGCACATGCTCCAATGAGCACTCAATAGAGCAGGTGCTGTCCCTCAGTTGGGTCAGAGGGCGGCGGGCGTGGACTTGGGACGTAACAGGACGGCTGCGATGATGCCGCCAATAGCTCCGCCGAGGTGCGCCTGCCAGGATACGTAACCCATCACCGTGGGCAGCACGCCAAAGAGAATGCTGCCGTAGGCCATGAACAGCACCACAGAGAGCAGGATCTGCCACCAGTTCCGGTTGAAGAAACCGCGGACCAGCAAGAACGCGAAGAATCCGAACACCAGTCCGGACGCTCCCACCGTCACCCCTCCCCCGCCGATCAGCCACACAGCAAGCCCGGAGCCCAGCCAGCTGAAGGCCAGCGCGGTGATAAAGACACGGAGGCCGGACAGGAACACCAGGAAGCCGAAGATGATCAGAGGCAGAGTGTTGGAGAGCAGGTGGTTGAAGTTCGCGTGCAACAGCGGGAACGTCAGGATGTCCAGCACACCGTCCATGGAACGGGAGCGCAGGCCAAAGGTGGAGTTCAGGCCGTGGCGCATCAGCGTGTTGAGAATCTCGATGACATAGAGCAGGACGACGAAGCCGCCCATGAAGAGCAGGCCACCCTTCGCCCGGCCGGCCAGCGACTCCCGGTCCGCTTCTTTGGATCCTTCAGGCGTTCCCAGCACCATGGGTGCTCCTCCCGTCAGTGCACCACGATCGGCTGGAAGCCCTCGGCCCGCAGTGCGCCGAGAACCTGCTCCCCATGTTCGTGGCCTTTGGTTTCCAGGTTGATGGTGATGGAGACGTCGCCCATGCTGATGGAACCACCCAAGCGGGTGTGATCCAGCCCGGTGACGTTGGCGTCGTTTTCGGCGATGATCCGCGCGATCGTGGCCAAGGAGCCGGGGCGGTCATCCAGCATCATGCGGACGGTCATGAACCGCCCTGCGGCCGACAGGCCGCGCTGGATGACTTTGAGCATGAGCATGGGATCGATGTTGCCACCCGAAAGCACGACGGCGGTGTTCCCCGGGTTTTCGATCTTGCCATCCATCAGCGCGGCTACTCCGACGGCACCGGCAGGCTCGACCACCATCTTGGCCCGCTCCAGGAGGAAGATCAGCGCCCGCGCCAGGGAGTCTTCACTGACAGTGACAACATCGTCCACCAGTTCGCGGATGATGCTGAAAGGCAGCTGCCCCGGACGGCCCACGGCGATGCCGTCAGCCATGGTGGTGACCTTCTTGAGCGGTACCAGTGCGTCAGCGGCCAGCGACGGCGGGTAGGCGGCGGCATTTTCCGCCTGGACGCCGATCACCCGGATCTCACGGCCGAGCTCCTTGGCCCTGGCCTTGATGGCCACTGCCACTCCGGCCAGGAGTCCACCGCCGCCGACGCCCATGAGAATGGTGTCCACGTTGGGGATCTGGTCCAGGATCTCCAGTCCGATGGTTCCCTGGCCTGCAACGACGTCCACATTGTCAAAGGGGTGGACGAACACAGCGCCGGTCTCGTCGGCGTAGCGCTGCGCTTCGGCGAGTGCTTCGTCCACGTTGTGGCCGTGGAGGATGACTTCCGCGCCGTGGCTGCGGGTAGCTGCCAGCTTGGGAAGGGCCACACCGAGGGGCATGTAGATGCGGGCGTTGATGCCCAGGCTCTTTGCGGCCACCGCCACGCCCTGGGCATGGTTGCCTGCGGAGGCGGCCACCACGCCGCGCTTCTTTTCTTCCTCCGTCAGCCGGGCCATGCGGACGTAGGCGCCGCGGACTTTGAAGGACCCTGCACGCTGCAGATTCTCACACTTGAAAAAGACGTTGCCGCCCACGAGGCTGCCAAGAGCACGGGACGACTCCACCGGAGTCTTGGTAATAATGCCCTCGAGCAGCTCCTGCGCCTTGAGGACATCGTCCAGCGTGACGGGCAGGGTTTCGAGGGTATTCACTGACTATTCTCCTTTAGTGGTGTCGGCGGCAGGGTCCTCAGCAGAGGGGCGTCCTGCGGCCTTGTTCTTGCCTGCGATGCCTCTTCCGAGGCGGGATTCGGGCTTGGGGAGGTGAACCTCCTTGAAATTGGCGTCTCCGCCCGGCCCCGCAGAAGCGGTAGCCGGTTGAAGCTCCAAACCGCCCAATCCTTCATCATGTTCCCACGTCCGCCCGGCAATGTACCGAACCGCCGTATTTACTACGGCGAGCAACGGGACCGCGAACAGCGCTCCGGGGATGCCTGCGAGGTAGGAGCCTGCTGCCACCGAGAGGATCACGGCTACGGGGTGCAGCGACACGGCCTTGCCCATCACCAGCGGCTGCAGGATGTGGCTTTCGAGCTGCTGGACCAGCAGGACGATTGCCAGCATGATGAGGGCGTTGATGGGCCCGTTGGCTACGAGCGCAAGAAGCACCGCAATGGCTCCCGTAACAAGGGCACCCACTACCGGGATGAACGAGCCGATGAACACCAGGACCGCCAAGGGAAGTGCCAGGGGAACCTGGATGATGGCAGCGCCCACACCGATGCCCACAGCATCCACGAACGCCACGAACATCTGGATGCGCACGTAGCTGACCATGGACGTCCACCCACGACGCCCGGCGCCGTCAGTGGCCTTTCGCGCGGTCTTGGGCAGGAGACGGACCAGGAAGGCCCAAATGCGGCTGCCCTCGAGCAGGAAGAAGATGAGGATGAAGAGTGCCAGGACGAGTCCCGCGGCAAAGTGTCCGGCGGTGCTGCCAAAGGACAAGGCGCCACTGAGGATGCTGCTGCTGTTGTTTTGCAGCGCGTTGGCACCATCGGCAATGTACTGGTCTATCTGGTCTGCCGTCAGGTGGAGGGGACCATCTGCCAGCCACGTCTGGATCTGTTGGATGCCGGCCAAAGCCTCCTGCCAGAGCTCGCCGAAGCCGGAGGCAAGCTGCCGTCCCACCAGGGCGAGGGCGCCGGCGATGACGCCGATGAAGGCCACCACGGTGATGGCGACGGCAGCCCCGTTAGGCACCTTGCGGCCGCGGAGCCAGGCCACCACCGGATACAGCAGGCCGGCCAGAAGGGCAGCCACCATGACCGGGATGATGAGGAAGCTGACCTTGCCCAGGAGCCAGACCAGGGCACCGATCATGAGCAGGATCAGCCCTGCCCGCCACGACCAGGCAGCAGCAATTCGCACCCCGTAGGGGATGTCTTCGGCAATTTGGCGGTCAGAGCGGGATTTGGCGTCCGGTGTTGGCGTCATGAACCCATAATTCCGTAGGCCACGCCGTATGGGAAACCGGCCCGCGCAGCCGGCAGCAAACGATGAGGCAGCACGTACCAAATGCCTAGAGGGATGCGGTAACACCCCAGCTCATGGTGAACGCCTCGCCGGGGACCAGCCATCGCAGGCCGTCACCGCTGTTGAAGGCGTTGGCAGGGCCCGTCATGGGCTCAATGGCCACTGCTTTGGAGCGGCCGGGGAAGGTATCTGTGACAAAAACGTGGACGTACGGAGACAGCTCGTCCTGTTCGAGACTGACGCTGCGGCCATCAGGCGCTGTCAGCGTATGGCGGGCCACGCCGCCGTCGTACGCCAGGTCGGTCAAGGCGACATCAATCAACAGGTCATTCACCGCAGTGCCGGCGGAAAGATCGTACAGGCCGTCAGCCGCAGCTGTGCTGCGGGGAATCAGCCGCTCATCGGCCACCAGCCGGGTACGGGCGTGCACCGTCAGGACCAGGTCCTCGGTAGCGACGTCGCCCAGGCGCAGGTAGGGGTGCGCCCCGAGCACAAAGGGCGCCCTGTCCTCGGAATCGTTAACCAAGGTCTGTCGGACGCGGAGGTCCAGTGCCTCGTCCAGCTCATAGCGGACCAGGTGCCGGACCAGGAAAGGGTAGCCGTGCTGCGGGAAGACGCTGGCTTCGAGCGTCACGCTGAACTCTGATTCGTCCACCAGGGTGTAAGCGGCGTTCCGCAGCAACCCGTGGCTGGCGTTGTTGCGGGAGACCTCGGTGATATCGAGTTGCTGCTTCTTGCCCTCGAGGTACCAGACCCCGTCCTCCACGCGGTTGGCCCATGGCGCCAGGGTGATGCCCGTGGCGCCCGGGGGGATCTGGTGGTCATCGTAGCTTTCCGTCAGTTGCACGCCGCCACGGGAGTAGAGGCGCAGCCCGGCAGCAAGTTCGGTGATGACGGCGAGCGCATCGCCCCTGCGAAGCTCGAACTGCCTGCCCGTGGCGAAGCGGCGGGATTCGGACGTGAGCGGGTTATCGGCGGGTGAAGGCGAGGCAGACATGGCAATACCGTACTTCATTCCGAAATCCGGAGCTCAACGTCAAATGTTAGCTTTTGTTAGAAACTATGCGTTTTTGGTCACTTGTGGAATAATAAACCCATGAGTCGCATCACCAGCACCCGCCTTGCGGACAGCCGCGAGCTGATCTACTTCGACGACCCCGGCACTCCGGAGCGAACACCGGAATCACTGGTGGACCACCGCGAGCTTCCAGCCCGTGGCGAGCCCGGCGAAGTCCGGTACGACGCCCTGTCGGGTGACTGGGTCGCCGTCGCTGCGCACCGCCAGGCCCGCACGCATCTGCCGCCTGCGGACCAGTGCCCTATCTGCCCCACTACGGCGGCGAACCCCTCGGAAATCCCGGCATCGGATTACGACGTTGTGGTGTTCGAGAACCGCTTCCCCTCCCTGGGCCCTGCCCTGGGTGACATTCCCCCGCTGCCCGCACCGGGCGCCAGTGGCCACGGGACCACCGGGCCGGCATTCGGCCGATGCGAAGTAGTCGCCTTCACCCCGCAGCACACCGGCTCCTTCGCAGAACTCGGCGAGACCCGCGCACGCACGGTCATTGAGGCGTGGGCGCAGCGGACCGAAGCGCTCAGTGCCTTGCCGGGCATCCAGCAGGTCTTCCCGTTCGAGAACCGCGGCGCGGACATCGGCGTCACCCTGCATCACCCGCATGGACAGATATACGCGTACCCGTACGTCACGCCGCGCGCCGCCCAGCTCGGTGCTGTCGCCCGGAAGTACTACGACGACGTCGACGGGAAGGAAACGCTGGCGGCGTCGCTCCTCAAGGCTGAACGCCAAGACGGCAGCCGCATGGTGCTGGAGGCCGAACACTTCAGCGCCTACGTCCCCTTCGCCGCGCGCTGGCCCCTGGAAATCCACCTGGTCCCCCACCGCAGTGTCCCGGACCTCGCAGCGCTCACGGGTGCAGAACGCGATGAACTTTCGCACGTCTACCTTGACCTGCTCAAGCGCCTCGACTCCCTCTACCCAACCCCCATGCCGTATATCTCCGCATGGCACCAGGCACCGCTGGAGCCGTCCCTGCGGCCTGCGGGCCAGCTCCACCTGCAGTTGACGTCGCCCCGTCGCGCAGCCGATAAGCTCAAGTACTTGGCCGGCTCGGAGGCCGCGATGGGAGCGTTCATTAACGACACCACCCCCGAAGCCGTGGCGGAGCGTCTCCGCAACGTTGCCGCAGCACCGGCATCCCCCAAGACCCTGGAAGGCACCCGAGCATGACCACCACTACCGATACCAGCGTCCTCGCCGCCCGCTTCCAGGAAACGTTCGGAGCAGCCCCCGACGGCGTGTGGCAGGCACCGGGACGCGTCAACCTGATCGGCGAGCATACCGACTACAACGAGGGCTTCGTGCTGCCCTTCGCCATCGACAAGACAGCAAAAGTGGCCTTGCGCGTCCGCGACGACTCAAGGGTGCGCATGCTGTCCACGTTCGGCGGTCACGGACTGGTGGAGGCCGACCTTTCAGAGCTGGAGCCGGGCTCGGGCGAAGGCTGGTCCCGCTACCCGCTGGGTGTCGCCTGGGCCCTCACGGAGCGTGGAATCACGGTGCCCGGGTTCGACCTCCTGCTCGACTCTGACGTTCCGTCTGGCGCCGGCCTTTCTTCCTCCCACGCTATTGAGTGCGCCGTCATCAGCGCCCTGAATGAGCTGACCGGAGCCGGACTCGCCGCCGAGGACCTTGTACTGGCCACCCAGCGGGCCGAAAACGTGTACGTTGGCGCACCCACCGGAATCATGGACCAATCGGCGTCCCTGCGTGGCGCCAAGGGACAGGCTGTCTTCCTGGACTGCCGCGACCAGCACGTGGACCTGGTCCCGTTCGACGCCGAAGCCTCCGGCCTGGTCCTGTTGGTCATCGACACCAAGGTCTCGCACTCACATGCCGACGGCGGTTACGCATCCCGACGCGCGTCCTGCGAGTTGGGTGCCGAGATCCTGGGCGTCAAAGCACTGCGCGACGTCGGTGTGGAACGTTTGGAGGAAGCCTCCGGACTGCTGGATGAGACCACCATGAAGCGCGTGCGCCACGTGGTTACCGAGAACGACCGCGTGCTGCAAACCGTGGACGCTCTCGGCAGCCAAGGACCCGCCAGCATTGGTCCCCTGTTGGATGCGAGCCACGTTTCCATGCGCGACGACTTTGAGATCTCCTGCCCTGAACTGGATCTCGCCGTGGACACCTCGCGCGCCAACGGCGCCATCGGTGCCCGCATGACCGGCGGCGGGTTCGGTGGCTCGGCCATCGCGCTGACACCGGTGGGCCAGGAGCAGCAGGTGCGCGACGCCGTCGTGCGTTCCTTCGCTGAGGCCGGTTACACCGCGCCGGACATCTTCACGGTGACTCCGGCGGCAGGCGCCCGCCGTTTGGCCTGACACTTCGGTGTTTTTCCAGTAACCGCCCGGCGCTGGTGCAGGCGCCGGGCGTAAGCTGTGGCCATGACTGAGGCTGTCATTGTTTCCACTGCCAGAAGCCCCATTGGCCGCGCCTTCAAAGGTGCCCTGAGGGACGAGCGCCCCGATGATCTCGCCACCGCCATGGTGCAGGCCGCCCTCGCTAAAATTCCGGCGTTTGAGCCAGGCGCCGAGGATGGTCGGGGGCTGGACGACCTCCTTCTGGGCTGCGCCGAACCCAGCGGGGAAGCCGGCTCCAACATGGCACGCGTGGTGGCCGTCCTGGCCGGAATGGACCGGGTACCGGCAGCCACCATCAACCGCTTCTGCGCATCAAGTCTGCAGACGCTGCGGATGGCCTTCCACGCCATTAAAGCCGGGGAAGCCAACGCGATCGTTTCCGCCGGGGTGGAGAGCGTATCCCGCTACCAGAACTGGGCAGGTGCCGGCGAAACGGACACCGCCAACCACAACCCTCTTTTCGAGTCGGCGGCCCAACGCACGGCGTCCCGCGCCGCATCCAATATCCCGTGGACTGATCCCCGATTGGGAGGCCGTTTGCCGGACATCTACATCTCCATGGGCCAGACAGCAGAGAACGTTGCCACCAGCCATGGCATCAGCAGGGCCGAGCAGGATGAGTGGGGCGTCCTGAGCCAGAACCGCGCCGAGGCGGCCATCTCCTCCGGCTTCTACTCCCGCGACATCACCCCCTACACCCGCAAAGACGGCACCGTGGTGAATCGGGACGATTCTCCGCGGGCGGGAGTGACCCTTGAAGCAGTGTCCGCCCTGCAGCCCGTCTTCCGTTCCAATGGGACGGTCACCGCCGGAAACGCGTGCCCCCTCAACGACGGCGCCGCAGCCGTGGTGGTCATGAGCGATACCCGGGCCCGCGAGCTTGGCCTGCAACCACTGGCCAGGGTGGTGTCCACCGGAGTGAGCGCCCTCTCCCCAGAGCTCATGGGCATGGGCCCCGTTGAGTCCACCCGGCGGGCCCTGGCACTGGCCGGGCTGACCATGGACGACATTGATCTTGTGGAGCTTAACGAAGCCTTCGCCGTGCAGGTGGTGGCAAGTGCACGTGAGCTGGGCATCGACCCTGCCAAGCTCAACGTCCACGGTGGCGCCATCGCCTTGGGACACCCCTTTGGCATGACCGGTGCACGGATGACCAGTACGCTCCTGAACGGGCTCAAGGAGCGCGACGGAACCCTGGGGCTTGCCACGCTGTGCGTTGGTGGCGGGCAGGGAATGGCCGTGGTTTTCGAGCGCCTGAGCTGACCGCGAGGGGTTGGCTGACCGCGAGGGGTTGGCTCTCGCCTCTTTGAGCCTTCGCTTACAGCCGAGACCTCGCCCCTCACGGACACAAAAATGCCCCCGAAGAGTCATCGGGGGCATTTCGCGTTGGCTTACTTTGCAGGTTGGGCCTGCAGCAGTTAGTCGTCGCCTCGCAGGATAGCCAGGAGGCGGATGATTTCGACGTAGAGCCAAACCAGCGTGACCGTGAGGCCGAAGGCTGCAACCCAGGAGTAACGCTCCGGGGCGCCGGCGCGGACGCCTTCTTCGATGCTGGTGAAGTCCATGATCAGCGAGAAAGCTGCCAGGCCGATGGCCAGGATGCCGATGAAGACACCCAGCGGGATGCCTGCGATTTCCATGCTGGTCCGGAGGCCGAACGGCTCCTGGACAGCGCCGGTCCACATCATGACCATGTTGATCAGCGCGAAGACCGCGTAACCAATAGTGGCGATCATGAAGAAACGCACCATCTTGGGGGTGGCGCGGACCTTGCCGCTCTTGAAGAGCACCAGGGTGACGCCGAAGACTGCCAGCGTACCGATGACAGCCTGGAGGCCGACGCCGGGGTACATGCCGTCGAGGATGCGGGTGAGGCCGCCCAGGAACAGGCCTTCCAGACCGGCGTAAGCAAGGATCAGTGCCGGTGAAGGCTGCTTCTTGAAGGTGTTGACCAGTGCCAGGACGAAGCCGCCCAGTGCGCCAACGATCATGAGCATGGTGGAGAGGGCGGGAGCTACGAAGAGCGTCACACCGGCGCCGATCACCAGGACCACGAGGCAGGCGACAGTCTTCATGATGACGTCGTCATAGGTCATGCGGCCGGTGTCGGCGGGGCCGGCAGCCGGCTGGTTGTACATCTGCTGCAGCTGTTCATTGGTCATGTTCTGCTGCTGGGCAGACCACGCGGCCTGGCCATCCATCACCTGGGCAGGCGCCCGACCGGGTGCCTGGTTAAACTGCTGGCCGTACGGGTTCTGCGGTACAGGCGGGGCCTGCTTTGCTCCACGGAAATTCTTTCCGTTGAAGACTGGGTTTCCGCCAAGTGCCATTGCGGGTGTCCTCCTGAAAAAGGGCTAAGTGATAATTCACGGTACCAATTACCACGCGCGCGTGGCAGGGAAAGTTCCCTTGTTCACCCAGACGAAACGCAACCGTGACACGAAAGCGGCAGAGTGGCAGCGGCGGGGACCCGCCGGAACGTTTAGAAGCACCCTTACTCAACAAAGGTTTACTTAAGTACAGCTACATCATAAGTTGCCTATAGCTTCACAGTTGTTATCCGATCGCGATGTTTGCACCCCCGAACTGGGCATTTATTCAGCCCACTGAGCGGTAACATAGGCCACACATGGGTGACTTAGATCACAATCGAGGCAGCTAGGCAAGAACTGTTCACAAGCCCCATTTACCGTTCGCACCGGCTGCAATGGCGCAGCCGGGACCACCCCCACTGTGGAGGTTTCCATTTTGAGAAGCACACTGCGCGACCCGTCCATCAGACGGTCCAAGGGACTACAGAGAGTTGTGGGGGCGCTGTTCGCAGCCCTCATCGCCACTCTGTTGATCGCCGCCCCCTCGGCACAGGCAACCACCCCATCGCCTTCGCCGTCACCGACGACATTCCAAAACAACATCAGCGGGTTCCTCCGCGATGATGCCCGGGCACCCATACCCGGCGTCAAAATCAAAGCCTCAGGCAACGGGTTCGAAGGTGACGCCACCTCCGGAGCCAATGGCGCGTGGACCATCGGTGTCCCCGTCCAAGGTACTTACACCATCGAGCTGGACACCTCCACCTTGCCGGAGGGCATCGCACTGGCCGAGGGCCAGGACAATCCCCGCGATGTCACGTTCAGCCAGACCTCCAACCTGTCGGTGATCTTCGCCTTCGGTGAGGGCATCGTGGTCCAACAGCAGGACTTTGGCCAGAACCTCCTCAACCGCCTGGTAGCGGGCCTGAGCTTTGGCCTCCTTCTTGCCCTTGCCTCCGTGGGCCTGTCCCTGATCTTCGGAACCACGGGCCTGACCAACTTCGCCCACGGCGAGATGGTGACGTTGGGCGCCGTCCTCGTCTTCATGTTCAACGGATTCGGACTCCCCTTCTGGCTGGCGATCCTGCTGGCATTGATAGGTGGCGGGCTCTTCGGCTACGTCCAGGACGCCGGACTCTGGCGTCCACTGCGGAAGCGCGGCTCCGGCCTCGTTCCCATGATGATCGTCAGCATTGGCCTGGCCTTGGCCATCCGCTACGTCATCCAGTTCTTCTTCGGTGGAGCAACCCAGCAGCTGCCCGGCGCGCAAAGCGCGGAAATCCAGATAGGGCCTGTATCCATCTCCCCGAACAACCTGTGGTCGCTGGTCATCAGCGCCGTGGTCATCGCCTTGATCGGCATCGTCCTGCTGAAGACCCGTTTGGGCAAGGCAACCCGCGCTGTAGCGGACAACCCGGCACTGGCAGCTGCCTCCGGCATCGACGTCGACTCAGTCATCCGCATCGTCTGGATCGTTGGCGGCGTCCTCGCCTCCCTCGGTGGCATCCTGTGGGCGTACTACCGTCCGGGCGTCACCTTCGACATGGGCTCGCAGATCCTGCTTCTCATCTTCGCCGGCGTGACACTCGGTGGTTTGGGAACCGTCTTCGGCGCCTTGATCGGCTCGATCGTCGTCGGCATCTTCGTGGAACTGACTACTGTGTTCGGCCTTCCCGCCGACCTCAAGTACGTCGGTGCACTGTTCATCATGATTGTTGTTCTTCTGTTCCGACCGCAGGGTATCCTCGGCCGGCGTGAGCGTGTGGGTTAGGAGCGGGCCATGGACTTCGGATTCATTTTCTCCAGCGCCCTTGGCGAATTATTCAGTCCGACGACGGCGGCGTACGCACTTGCCGCTTTGGGCCTTGCGGTTCACTTCGGCTACTCAGGCCTGCTGAACTTCGGCCAGGCCGGCTTTATGGCGGTTGGTGCCTACGGTTTCGCCATCTCTACCCTGAGCTTCGACGCTCCGTTCTTCCTTGCACTGATCATTTCCATTCTCTGCTCGGTGGTTTTCGCCTTCATCCTCGGTATTCCCACCCTCCGGCTACGCGCCGACTACCTGGCTATTGTCACCATCGCAGCGGCGGAAATTGTCCGCTACGTAGTCACCACCAACCAGCTCACCAGCGTCACGGGCTCGGCCAACGGTTTGGCAGCATTCGAGAACACGTTCTACGCCATGAATCCCTTCCCCGAGGGGTCCTACATGGGCATGAACAACCGAGACTTCTTCATCCGCGTAGCCGGCTGGGGACTCGTGATCGTGTGCTGCGTGCTGGTGTGGCTCCTCATGCGCAGCCCGTGGGGCCGTGTCCTGAAGGGCATCCGCGAAGACGAGAATGCTGTCCGCTCGCTCGGTAAGAACGTCTACGCCTACAAGATGCAGGCGCTGATCATCGGTGGTGTGCTGGGCGCTTTGGCGGGCATGATCTTCACGCTCCCCCGCGGCGCTGTCCAGCCGTCCAACTACGGCACGGAACTGACGTTCTTCCTGTGGACCTGCCTCCTCCTCGGTGGCATGGCCACTGTCCTGGGGCCGGTCATCGGAGCCATGATCTTCTGGGTTGTCCTGTCCCTGACCCAGAGCCTGCTCTACGGCCTTATCGAATCAGGGGCAGTCACCTGGCTGACCACCGTCCAGGCCGGCCAGTTGCGCTACATCCTGGTGGGTGTCGCGCTGATGCTCCTGATGATCTTCCGCCCGCAAGGCGTCTTCGGCAATAAGAAGGAGCTTGCTTTCGCATGAGTGAGACCAACGAACGCAATACCGAAAATATCGACTACATGACCGATTCGCGGCCCATCGCCGTCGGGGAAAACACCCCCGGCTGCAAGAAGCGCGATCCCATTGTGGTGGCAGAGGACGTCACCCGGTCCTTTGGCGGCATCAACGCAGTGGACGTCGAGTACCTCGAGATTCCGCGCCACAAGATTACCGCTTTGATCGGTCCCAATGGCGCCGGCAAGACCACCCTGTTCAACCTGCTCACGGGCTTTGACACTCCCAATACGGGCAAGTGGCAGTTCGAGGGCAACAGCCTGGCAGGCGTTTCCTCCTACAAGGTGGCACGCATGGGCATGGTGCGCACGTTCCAGCTGACCAAGGTGATGGGCAAGCTGACCGTCATGGAGAACATGCGGCTCGGCGCAGCGGACCAGCCCGGCGAACGACTCTCCAAGGCCCTGTTCAAGGGCATGTGGGGAGGCCGCGAGAAGGAAATCACGGCCCAGGCCAACGTGCTGTTGGAGAAGTTCAAGCTGGATTCCAAGAAGGACGACTACGCTGCGTCCCTCTCGGGTGGCCAGCGGAAGCTGCTGGAAATGGCACGTTCCCTGATGGTGCGGCCCAAGCTGGTGATGCTCGATGAGCCCATGGCCGGCGTGAACCCGGCGCTGACGCAGTCACTGCTGGACCACATCAAGAACCTGAAGGCTGAAGGCATGACCGTGCTCTTCGTAGAACACGACATGAACATGGTCCGGCATATCGCGGACTGGGTTGTGGTCATGGCCGAAGGCAAGGTGGTGGCTGAAGGCCCTCCGGGCGAAGTCATGAAGAACCCTGCCGTCATCGACGCCTACCTTGGCGCCCACCACGACGTCGACCTCGGAGACGCAGAGGGTATTAAGGTGCTTGAGGCAGAGCTCGAGGCCGACGAAGAGTCGGTGGTGGGTACTGAGGACGCCGGCATCCTGTCCGACATCGTTGAAACCAAGAAGGAGGATGGGAAATGAGCAGCCCCGCCGCAATGCCCGCCTCAGCAGATGCTCCGGCAGGCGATTCCGTCGTCAAAGTCACCAACCTCGTAGCCGGGTACATTCCCGGCGTCAACATCCTTAACGGCTGCAGCATCGAGGCCCGCAAGGGTGAGTTGATCGGCATCATCGGCCCCAACGGCGCCGGCAAGTCCACCTTGCTGAAGGCCATGTTCGGCCTGGTGAAGGTCCACTCCGGCACCGTGGTGGTCCGGGGCCAGGATCTCACGGGCTTGAAAGCCAACAAGCTGGTCACCCAGGGCGTCGGCTTCGTCCCGCAGACCAACAACGTGTTCGCTGCACTGACCATCGAAGAGAACCTCCAGATGGGCATGTTCCAGCGTCCCAAGGCCTTCGCTGAGCGCTTTGACTTTGTGACCAGCCTTTTCCCGGAACTGGCAAAGCGTCGCGCCCAGCGGGCGGGGTCACTCTCCGGCGGTGAACGCCAGATGGTGGCCATGGGCCGGGCGCTCATGATGGACCCGGCCGTCCTGCTACTCGACGAGCCGTCGGCAGGCCTCTCCCCCGTCAAACAGGACGAAACCTTCCTCAGGGTCCATGAGATCAACCGTGCTGGTGTCTCGGTCATCATGGTGGAACAGAACGCCCGCCGCTGCCTGCAGATCTGCGACCGCGGCTACGTGCTGGACCAGGGCAAGGACGCGTACACGGGTACCGGCCGTGAGCTCATGAAGGACCCCAAGGTCATTCAGCTCTATCTGGGCACCCTGGCGGACGAGGTCTAAGCACCGCATCCACACACCACGGAAGGCCCCGGGACAACACCCGGGGTCTTCCGCTGTTTAAGACATACTCCTACCAAGTGCTCGGGACCTTGGATAGACCGGTTGGACACTTCAGCCAATGCGGAATGACACCCAATGGCATGCTGGACTGATGACGGCAACCATCACGGAACTGCAGCAAAACCTCCTCTCGTCATGGCTTGGTAGCTTCACCGTGGTTCGTGACCACTCATGGCCCCTCCAGGACACCACCGTCCTTCAGGTCGCTGCCCCGGATGGCCAGGAGTACATCGTCAAAGCCAGCACCACGAGCCACCACATCCGGCGGGAAATTGCAGCCTACTCGCGGGGCCTGCCAGGGCTGCACGGCAGGGTACCCACCCTGAGGCACGCGGCGCCTGAGGCAGGCCTCCTGGTCACCGGGTACTTGCCCGGGACCCTGGTGGCCGGAACCTCTTCCGAGTCCGATCCCAGGACGTACCGCGACGCAGGCGTGCTGCTCTCCAGGATGCACCTGCCGGCGGGATCCTCACGCAGCTACGCAAGGGCACTGGCTGCCAGGACGGGCTCCCTCATTCAACGCGCCCACGGCCTCCTGCCCGCGGAGACGCAGAGAAGGCTGCAAGATACCCTTGATGCGCTGGAGCCGGGACCTGCCGCGCTCGTGACAACCCATGGCGATTACCAGCCCAGGAATTGGCTGGACGACGACGGACTGATCAAGGTGATCGATTTTGGCCGTGCTGAGCTTCGCCCCTGGGTTCATGACCTGGTCCGGCTCAGCCACCAGCAGCTGCTCGCTCAGCCAAAGCTTGCCGCTGCCATGAGGGTTTGGGCAAGGTTGTCACCACTGAGCAGGAGCACCACCTGTGGACGCTGGAGAACCTCAACCAGTCAGTGGGCACAGTGGTGTGGGCACACCACGTGGGTGACGCAGTCTTTGAGCGTCAGGGCGTGGAAATGGTGACCCGGGTCCTTGAAGGGTTCCTCCCCTTCGGCGGGTAACGATCGCGGCGGATAGCGATCGCAGCCCAGCAGAGAACAGGCCAAGCACAGAACAGGCCCCCTTCCAGATGAGGAAGGGGGCCTGTTACCGACTGCGGTTCAGATCAGCTGCGGCTTAGAGCTTGCCGAACTCTTCACGGACCGGCTTGTAGGTGTTGTCATCCTGGTATTCGTAGATGCCGATGTATGCCTCGGTGGGGTCACCAGCGTCGGAGAACGTGACCGGACCGGACTGGCCGTCGTAGTCGATGTCCTTGCCTTCGCGGAGCAACGTGACACAGGCTGCGAAGGTGGTGCATTTCTCGCCGCCTTCAGAGACTTCCTTCAGCTTGGCTGCGATTTCCGTGCCCTTGGTGCTCTTGGCGGCCTCGGAGGCCAGCGAGATCAGGTTCACGGCGTCGTAGGACTCGCCTGCGTAGCTGTAATCCTTCAGGGCGGGATCGATGGCGAGGAGCTTCTTCTTGAAGTCGTCCTTGGCGAACGTACCGGGAATGGTTCCCTGTGCGCCCTTCATGGTGCCGGCCTGGAAGTCCTTGCTGTAATCGGAGGTGTTGCCGTCAACCATGAACAGCTGCGTGGGCTTGATGCCCTTGCCGGTGATCAGGGGGACGATGCTCTTGGCTTGGTCGAAGGTGATCAGTGCGATCGCATCCGGCTTGGCTGCGAGGACCTTGTCCACCTGGCTGCTGAACTGGGAGTCGCCCTCGTTGAAGAGTTCCTCAGCAACAACCTTGCCGCCGGCTGCCTCGAAGGCTTCCTTGACGTTCTTCTGGAGACCGGTTCCGTAAGCGTCGTTCAGAACGATCATGCCAACGGTCTGTGCTCCACAGGTAGCCATGTAGTTGCCAAGGACCTTGCCCTGCAGGACGTCGGACGGTGCAGTTCGCCAGTAGAGGCCCTTGTCGTCCCACGTGGTGAAGTCAGGCGAGGTGTTGGCGGGCGAGAAGTGGATGACACCGGCGCCCGTGATCTGGTTGATGACCGTCTTGGAAACGCCGGAGGATGCAGCACCGATGACGGCGCTCACGCCCTGGCCCAGGAGGGCGGTGGTGGACTGGGTGGCGATGTCCGTCTTGGTATCACCGGAGTCGCGGTGGACAACGGAGACAGGCGCGCCGAGCACGCCACCGGCGTCGTTGACTTCCTTGATGCCGAGGTTGACGCCGGCAATTTCGGGCGGGCCAAGGAACGCCAGCGACCCCGTCGTCGGCAGGAGCGATCCAAGTTTCAGTGGGGCGTCAGTGGTGGTGGTCGAGGGAGGTACTGGTCCCGTGTTGGTGGCAGCCTGGCTGTTGCCGGCTCCCGCCCCGCCGCTGGGAGCCGGGCAGGAAATGCCTGCGGCCGCGGCGGAGGAAGACCCGGTCTGGGTAGGGGTCGAAGACCCACCACAAGCCGTGGCCAAGAGAGCGACCCCAATGCCAAGCGCTGTTAGCTTGGCGGCTCGGGGCGCCGCTGGGGAAAGATCAAACATGCGTTGTCTCCTCGATCGAAAGGTGCGAACTGCCTTTGATGCGATTACTCAGGTGTTCCTGATTAAGACTCAAACTAATGCAATTGGGCGGCGAACATAAGTGATTCAGGTCACATCCCTATAACACTCGTTGCCTGTGGGGAATCTACGAGCCGGCTGGGAATTTCCGCGGAGGATCCTCTTGGGCACAGCGGAAGCGATTCCGGCGGGGCAGCCAACCACCAGACAGGCCACCAAGGCCCTCTTGGCGCGCCGAACCCGAGGCACCGGCAAAGCCCCCGAATCCCCTTGGTTCGCAAGGGATTTCGGAGGCTTTTTCGTGTGTGCCCCAGGTGGGACTCGAACCCACAACACGCGGATTTTAAGTCCGCTGCCTCTGCCAATTGGGCTACTGGGGCGCCCGCACCATGGTATCCCAGCTATAGCTCATTGAATGGCCCGGCGTAGCGGAAGGTGCCGCGGACGTCGTCGGGCCATCCGGGAAGCGCCAACAACTGGAAGTGATCGCCCCACATCGCCTCCGGCGGTTGCACACCCACAGAGGTTGCCGGCACGTAACCGAAGCGCGGGTAGTACAGGGGGCTGCCGAGCAGGGCAATGCCGGGCTCCCCTGCGGCTGTGGCACGGGCCGCGGTCTCGCGCATCAAGGCTGAACCGACCCCGCGCTTCTGAAAATGGGGAAGCACGCCGATGGGGCCAAGGGCTATGAGTTCCAGGTCACCGATCCAACCCCGGGTGCTGATGGCATGACCCACAATCTCCCCACCCATTTCGGCGACGATACTGAACTCCGGAAGATACTCAGGGCACCCAAAAAGCTTGCGCAACAGGCCTACTTCAATCGGCACGCCTTCCACGGGCTCACCGGTTACCGGCGAGATGGAGAAGGCCTGGGCCGTCAGGTCCAGGATCTCGGCGCGGTCCTCGGGACGCTCACTTCTGAGCACCAGACCTTTACCCAAAAGCCGGAGCACATCCATGGCCCGGCCCGCGTCGGCGGAAGGCACCAGGAGGTGGTCGTGATGGAAGCCCGCCAGGACGTTGCAGCTGATTCCCGCGTGGGTCAGCGCGGCGCTCACGGCAGCTGTGAGACCCACCGCTTCGAGCGCCGAGTGGACCTGGAGCGTGATCCACGTGGCCACGAAGTCATAGCTGAGACCCAGCGAGTCAGCCTCGTCCCGGCGGAGGACTACCGTAAGGCCCTCCGCCTCGCGGACAGCCGCCTCGATCCCGCCCTCCAGCGGTTTGCCGTGCGGCCATAGGGCGTAGACGTAGTCGCCATCGCGGGCTACGGGGTGAAGGGATTCCAGGAGTGTCTTCAGATCGGTTTCGCCGGACATGGCAACAGTCTAGGGGCCCAGCAACCCGGCACCGAGGTGAGCACACCTGCTTAAACGTCGACGGCGGCCACTCCCCTCACAGGGAGCGACCGCCGTCGTGCGTGGACTACTTGGCGTCAGCAGTTACCGGAGTCTTGACTTCCTCGGCAACCGGCTTGGCTTCCACCGGAGCAGGTGCCGGAGCAGCTGCGGGCTTGGGAGCCGGCGTCGCAGCGGCTACGAACGCGCCGCGCGGGTTGTCGAGGTCGATCAGCTGAGTGGTGTCGCGGCCGGCGAAGAAGGCCAGGATCCAGCCGAAGACCACGCGGAACTTGCGCTCCACCGTGGGCATGGCCATGCCGTGGTAACCACGGTGCGCCAGCCAGGCGAGGCCGCCCTTGAGGCCGATGCGGCCGAGCAGGTTGATGTTGGCAACACCCTTCCACTCGCCGAAGCCGGCCACAGCACCAAGGTTCTTGTGCTTGTAGTCGTGCAGCGGCTTGTCCCAGCGGGAAGCCCACAGGTTCTTGGCAAGCTTCTTGGCCTGGCGAAGGGCGTGCTGGGCGTTGGGGACGCAGGTGCCGTCCGGCAGGCCCTTGCCCGTGAGGTCCGGAACAGCAGCGATGTCGCCGGCAGCCCAGGCGTTCTCCACGATGCCTTCGTCGCCTGCGATGCGCAGGTCCGGGAGGACGCGCACACGGCCACGGGGTTCCAGCGGGAAGTCCGTGGAGCGGATCATCGGGTTGGCCTGCACGCCGGCAGCCCATACCAGGGTGTCTGCTTCAACTTCCTGAGCCGGGGTCTTGTCCGGGAGGTTGATCAGCTTGAGGTTGCCTTCGGCGCTGTCAAGGGAAGTGTTGAGGAGTACTTCGATGCCACGGCTGCGGAGGTGCTCCACAACCCACTCGGCCTGCGAGGCAGTGACCTCGGGCATGATGCGGCCCATGGCTTCGACCAGGATGAAGCGGACTTCTTCCTGGCGGATGCGCGGGTTGTTGCGGACCGCGGCGCGGGCGAGGTCTTCCATTTCGGTGAGGCACTCGATGCCGGCGAAGCCGCCACCGACCACTACGAAGGTCAGTGCCTTGGCGCGCTCTGCGGGGTCGGTCATGGTGGAAGCAGCTTCAATGCGCTCCAGCACCTTGTTGCGCAGTGCAACGGCTTCCTCGATGGTCTTCAGGCCAATGCCCTTGTCCGCGAGGCCCTTGATGGGGAAGGTACGGGTAATGGCGCCTGCTGCGATGACGACATCGAAGTACGGGATTTCGAAGTTGTCGCCGCCGTCGGACGGGGCGATGACCGCGGTCCGGTTGGCGTGGTCAATGCTGGTGACGCGGCCCTGGATGAGCTCAGTCTGCTTCAGGTGCTGACGGTGGGAGACGACGGCGTGGCGTGCCTCAATGTTGCCACCGGCTACTTCCGGGAGGAAGGGCTGGTAGGTCATGTACGGCAGTGGATCAACGACGGTGACGATGCCGCCGGCGTTCGCGATCTTCTTCTGCAGTTTGAGGGCTACGTACAGGCCGACGTAGCCGCCGCCGACGACGAGAACCCGGGGACGGTCAATGAGCTCTGGGGTGGTTGCCATGAGTCCAGAGTACAGTACTTTGTGAAAATCTTCACTAACTACGTCCGGGCGGGCGGATCCACTTTGAGGAGCGCGCCCGTTTCGGCCTCCTCGGCCACCGCTGGCGCGTTTTTGGAGACCCTCCGCAACTGGATCGCGGCGCCCGTCACCAGGGCAAGGAACAAGGCTCCAAAACCAAGCACGACGGCGGCCGGCAGGGCGTCGTCGACGGTCGCCGGCGTCTTCGCTGCCGGGACAGTCGGATCGGCGAGCGTGGGTGCTGCGCTGGTGGGGCTCGCCACCGGAGCCTGCGACGGCTCGCTGAAATCTCCCCGGCGGTGGACGCGGATCCAGTCAGCGATGGAACCCAGCGGGTTGCTGCTGGTGGCAGCCACATCGTCCTTAAGGGCAGCCTCGGCGTTAAGGATGCCGTAGCCGTAGAGGGGATCCTTGCCCGGAGCTCCCGCGTCCTTGGCCGTGCTCACTATTCTGTTGATGACCTGGTTGGCACTCATCTCCGGCCATTTGGAACGGATGAGGGCGGCCACACCGGAAACGATGGGGGCAGCACCGGACGTTCCCGCCCATTCGGCGTATCCGCCGCCGGGGATGCCGCCTACCAGCTTCTCGGCCGGCGCGGCGACGCCGATGCTGATGCCCTGTGACGAGGAATCGACGCTGGCGCGCCCCTCACCGTCGAGTCCGGCGACGGTCAGGACACCGGGAATGGTCGCCGGGGCTCCGACCTGCACGTTGCCGCCCACGCGGTTACCGGCGGCGGCGACGATCACCACGTCCTTCTGCTCTGCATAAAGGAACGCCGCGTCCCAGCTCTGCGGCCAGTCCGGCGAGGTACTGCCCAAGGAGATGTTGATGACCTTGGCGCCGTTGTCCACGGCCCAGCGCACGGCGTCCGGAATCTGCTCCTGATCCGTTTTGCCGCCCGGGTTGGGTGATCCGAGCCAGGTGGAGACTGCCAGGATTTGCGCTTCGGGAGCTACACCGGTGATCCCGTCCGGGCCCCCGGCGGGAGGGACCGTGGGTGGCCCCGGAGGGGTCGCTGACGCTGTTGGTGAAGGCGAGGCCGTGGGGGTGGTGTGGCCGCGCCCGGCGAGCATCGTGGCAACCAGGGTCCCGTGTTCGGTCTTGGCACCAATACTCTTTTGCCCGTTGGGTGCTCCCGCTCCCGACACGTCCGTCCCGCCCACCACTACGCCTTTGAGGTCCGGGTGGTTTCCGTCAATGCCGCTGTCGATGATCGCCACCTTGACGCCGGCACCCTTGGATACCTGCCAGGCGTTGGTGACACCCGAATCCTTGAGCCAGAACTCTTTGTCGCGCCACGCGTCTGCAGTGGCGGCAGGAGCCGTCACCAACGCACCCGCCAGCGCCCCGCCTGCCAAGACTGTGGCAAGGGCAGCGGAGAGGGTACGGCGAAAACGCAACGTCATTCGGCGTCCCGGATGCTGAGGGCAATGCCGTCCAGGATGTCATGCTCGCTGGAGACGGCGGTGGCGATCCTGCCACTGCTGACATTGGCCAGGCGGTCCAGGATCCGGCGCCACACCAAGGCGCCGGCGCCGATAACGTCCACGCGGCCCGGATGCATGTACGGAAGCGCTGCGCGCTCGTCCCGCGTCATTTCCAGCAGGTTGGTGCATGCGTCGGTGATGGTTTCGAGATCCAGTGACGCACCGTGGATCCGGTTCGGCTGGTATTCACTCAGTCCCAGCGCGTGCGCGGTGATGGTGGTGATGGAACCCGCAACGCCCACCACGGCCGTGGCGCGGTCCAGCGGTACCGTCTGCGCGGCAAGATCAAGTGCGGCGTCGACGTCGGCCTCTGCCGCCGCGATTTGCGCAGCGGTGGGCGGATCGCTGCGAAGGTGGCGTTCCGTGAGCCGCACGCAGCCGATGTCCACCGAGCGTGCTGCGATGACGCCAGTGGAGTCGCCCAGGACGAACTCAGTGCTGCCGCCACCGAGGTCCACCACCAGGATGGGGTCCTCCCCCATGGCCGGCAGGACGCTGCTGGCCCCGACGAAGGACAGCGCGGCTTCCTCGTCCCCGGAAATGACCTCAGGCTCAACACCCAGGAGATCCCGGATGCCGTCCACGAAAACCTGCCGGTTGCGGGCGTCACGGGTGGCGGACGTCGCCGCGAAACGGACTCGCCCGGCGCCGTGCACCTTGATGAGTTCGGCGTAGTCGCGTGTTGCTGCGAACGTGCGTTCCAAAGCCTCAGGTGCAAGCTCGCCGGTGGCATCGACACCTTGGCCGAGCCGAACCACGCGCATTTCACGCACGACGTCGGCCAGCGGGCCCGGTGCGCCGTGTGCTGAAACATCGGCGATGAGGAGGCGGATGGAGTTGGTTCCGCAGTCGATCGCTGCAACGCGGCTCATGCAGTGCCTTCCTCATGGACCGGGGTATCCGTCTTCGGTTTGCGAACCGGTGCCGGGCGGCCCACCATCTCCGGCAGCCCCTGCGGCCCGTGCCGGCTCAGGTCCCGGGAGGGTGCCTCACCGGAAGTGTCCCACGCGCCATCGCAGTAGCAACGGTCCTTGGTCCACCACTCCGTGATGGCGTCCAGGGCTTCGTCTCCCAACGGGTTGACCCCCGGCCCTGCAGCCAGGGAATGCCCTACCAGTACATGGAGGCACTTCACCCGTGTTGGCATGCCGCCGGCGGAGATGCCGTCGATTTCAGGGACAGCCCCGGTTCCGGAACGGCCGGCGATGTCATTGCGGGCCTGGAGGTAGGCCTCGTGGGCGCTGTGGTAGGCGCCCGCCAGGTCCGGTTCGGCCGTGAGGCGGTGATTCATCTCGTTCATGAGCCCGCCCGCTTCCAACCGCGACACCGCGGAGGTGATAACGGGGTGGGTCAGGTAGAACGTGGTGGGAAACGGTGTTCCGTTGCTGAGCCGCGGTGCAGTAGCCGCCACCAGCGGATTGCCGCAGACACACCGTGCAGGGATCTCAACGACATCCCGAACCGGCCGGCCGAGCTGGCGGCTGAGGACCTCAAGATCATGTGCTGATGGCTGGCGGGATTCCTGCGGCACGGCTGCCGTGTTCTCTTCCACTTCGCTGCCACCCTTCCTGCCCTTGTTGCCGTGTCCACTGCGGACACGACGGCGGTGGGCACCGCGTCTAGTCAGTTGCCGATCGTCTGATTGACTCCCAAAGAGCATCCACCCAGGGCAGATTCTCCGGGTTTGCAGACGATCCGGAGCCGGTGCGGCCACCCGGCGTGCCGGCGGCTTCTTCTCCCCCAAACACCCAGTAACCCGTTTCACCCGGCATAACCATGTTAATGCGGTCGCGGGCCTGTTGTTTCACGTAGTTGGGGTCCTGCCACCGGGAAAGCTGCTTGTTGAGCTCGGTCTGCTCTGCTTTCCGTCCTGCAATTTCGGCCTCCAAGGCCGAAATTTCGGCGCGCTTCTCCAGGAAAATCTTCACGGTGGGGGCCAGCATAATGGTGATCGCAATCATGACCACTGCCAGCGCCAGCATCCTGCCGGAGAACGCTTTGGCCGGTACTGGATCCACATCATGTTCAGCATTGGCCTTGGCGCCCGGCTTGCCGGAAGTCTTGTCCACGGGCTTCGATGGGCCCACGGTTGGCTTCTTGCCGGTGGTCTTGCCAGTTGCCGTACTGCCGGTGGTTTTGCCCGCCGTGGGAGTCTTCAGACCAGCGGCTTCCCTGCCGGCGGCGGGTGCTTTGGTGCCGCCTGCCGGCGTCGAGGTTTTGGCGGTAATCTGTGGGCCACCAAACTCGGCTTTGATGACATCGCCGCTACCGGAAGCTGAACCAGTCGTCCCTGCACCCGCGGTGCCTTTGGCAGCAGTCCGCGGACTGGCGCCGGTAGCCCTGGTTTCGCCGGCGGGGCGGCCCGCACCGGAGGAACGGCCTGCACTGGAGGGGCCCAGTGCGTCCGCCCTGGGGACCTTTGGACGACGGGTGGCCATGACACTCCTGTAATGCCCGGTGCTTGCCTGGCGGGTTGCTGCGCTTGCTGTTGTTGACCTGGCCCGCGTTAAACAGAACCGGTGGCCATGGTCTTTCCACCATAGCCACCGGTTACGTGTTTTCGCTGAAGGCTAGCCCTTGAAACGCGGGAACGCGCTGCGGCCGGCGTAGCGTGCGGCGTCGTCGAGTTCTTCTTCGATGCGCAGCAGCTGGTTGTACTTGGCAACGCGCTCGGAGCGGGCCGGGGCACCGGTCTTGATCTGGCCCGCGTTGGTGGCAACGGCGATGTCAGCAATAGTGGTGTCCTCGGTTTCGCCGGAGCGGTGCGAGGTGATGGTGGTGTAACCGGAGCGCTGGGCCAGGGAAACGGCGTCCAGCGTCTCGGTCAGGGAACCGATCTGGTTGACCTTGACCAGCAGGGAGTTGGCCGTGGCCGTCTCGATGCCCTGCTGCAGGCGGACCGGGTTGGTGACGAAGAGGTCGTCGCCCACCAGCTGGACCTTGTCACCGATGGTGTCGGTGAGGGTCTTCCAGCCTTCCCAGTCGTTCTCGTCCAGCGGGTCTTCAATGGAAACCAGCGGGTAGTCGGCAACGAGCTCAGCGTAGTAGGCGCTCATCTCGGTGGCGGAAAGTGCCTTGCCCTCGAACTGGTAAGCACCGTCCTTGTAGAACTCGGAAGAGGCAACGTCCAGTGCCAGGGCGATGTCCGTACCCGGGGTGTAGCCGGCGTTCTTGATGGCTTCCTGGATCAGGTCCAGTGCAGCGCGGTTGGACGGCAGGTTGGGGGCGAAGCCACCTTCGTCGCCGAGGCCAGTGGAGAGGCCCTTTTCCTGGAGGACAGCCTTGAGGTTGTGGTAGACCTCAACGCCCCAGCGCAGGCCCTCGGAGAAGGTCTCGGCACCAATCGGGGCGATCATGAATTCCTGGATGTCCACATCGGAGTCGGCGTGGGAGCCACCGTTGAGGATGTTCATCAGGGGAACGGGCAGGACGTGGGCGTTCGGGCCACCCAAGTACTTGTAGAGCGGCAGGTCAGCGGAAGCTGCGGCAGCGTTGGCAACGGCCAGGGAAACACCCAGGATGGCGTTGGCGCCGAGCTTGCCCTTGTTGGGCGTACCGTCGAGGTCGATCATGGCCTGGTCGATGCTGCGCTGGTCAGTGGCGTCGAAACCAATCAGGGCCGGGGAGATCTCGTCGATGACGGCGTCAACGGCCTTCTGGACACCCTTGCCGAGGTAACGGCCTTTGTCGCCGTCGCGAAGCTCAACGGCCTCGTGCTCGCCGGTGGAAGCACCGGAGGGAACTGCTGCACGGCCGATCTGGCCGTCGGAGAGCAGGACCTCAACTTCTACGGTCGGGTTTCCGCGGGAATCAAGGATCTCGCGTGCGTGGATGGCATCGATAAGCGCCATGGATGTGCTCCTTATGGGCAAATTACAGGAATGAGGAGGGAAATTCTCAACGTCCTCGTCGCTACTAGCGTAGTCGAGAGTGGCTTAGGTTACGGAACAACTTCCAAAGACTCACGTCATGAAGGCTGGGCCCGGCTGTTCTGAAACGATCGAACTGCGGAACGGAGGGCCCGTTCGGCGTCGAGTCCTTGCTCCCGGGCACCGGCCACGACGGCGAGCAGCAGCTCACCGAGCGCCTCTTCCGAGGCCGGGATGACGGGAAGTCCGACGGCGGCCGGCGCACCTTGTGGATCGACCAACCGTGCATCACCATCAAGCCCTGAAACGTCCAACCCTGCGCGGGCTGCCCTGTCCAGGGACTTCTGTGCTGCTGCCAAGGCAGGAAGGTGCGGCGGGATGCCCTCAAAGGGATCCTTCCGTTCCGGCTTCTCGGCACGTTTGGCGGCATCCCACTTGACGATGATTTCCTCGACGCTGGCCGGAAAACTCTCCCGGAGGGAACCGTCCGCCTTGAAGACGTGCTGGTTTCGCCGGACCATTTTGGCGTTGATGCCCCGGGCTACGTCAGCAAAATCAAAGCTGCCGCGCTCCTCGGCGAGCCGGGCGTGAAGCACTACTTGAAGCAATACATCACCCAGCTCGCCGAGGAGCTCGCTGTCTCTTTCCGGGGAGTCGCCTGCTTCGATCGAATCCACCACTTCGTAGGCTTCCTCGATCAGGTATTCCACCAGCGCTTCGTGCGTCAGCCCACCCATCCAGGGGCAGTGCTCACGCAGGGCTGCGATCGTCCGGATGAGCTTTTCGAGCTCTTTGGAGTCCTTAGTCGAGGTTGGCGTAGGCATCGTTGATGTACTCAACCAAGGCTTCGCGCTCGTCCAGCGGCAGGAAGGCTGCCTCGGCGGCGTTGAGCGTCAGTTCGAGGAGGTCATCGAGGTCGTAGTCGAAGGTTTCCACCAGCAGCTCGAACTCATCCGTCAGAGTGACGCCACTCATGAGGCGGTTGTCCGTGTTGATGGTGACGTTGAAGCCGAGCTGGAAGAGCATGTCCACCGGGTGGCTTTCGATCCCATCGCCAAAGCCGGAAATGGCACCGGTCTGAAGGTTGGAGGAAGGGCAGATTTCCAGGGCGATGCCGCGGTCGCGGACCCAGGCTGCCACGCTGCCGATGGTCACCATGCCAATGGTGTCCTCGCCGTCGTCGTCGGAATTGTCCTCGAACTCCACCGAGATGTCCTCGGCGATCCGGACGCCGTGACCAAGGCGCAGGGCGCGGCCATCGACCAGGGCTGACTGGATGCTTTCCAGGCCCGCTGCTTCACCGGCGTGGACGGTGGCCGGGAAGTTGTTTTCGGCAAGGTACGTGAAGGCGTCCTTGAAACGGGACGGGAGGAAGCCGTCTTCCGCGCCGGCAATGTCAAAGCCCACAGCGCCGTTGGCACGGTGGCGGACAGCGAGCTCTGCGATCTCCTGGCCACGATCGGCGTGGCGCATGGCGGTGATGAGCTGGCCCACCTGGATCTGCTGGCCACGCTCGTCGGCAGCGTCGACGCCGGCTTCAAGGCCGGTCTGGACGGCCTCAACAACCTCGTCCAGGGTGAGGCCCTTCTGCAAGTGCTGTTCCGGTGCCCAGCGGACTTCGCCGTACACCACGCCGTCCTCGGCGAGGTCTTCCACGAATTCCTTGGCGACCCTGAAGAGGCCTTCCTTGGTCTGCATGACAGCAATGGTGTGGTCGAACGTTTCGAGGTAGCGGACCAGAGAGCCGGAGTCGGCTGATTCGCGGAACCATTCACCCAGCGCAACGGGGTCGGTGGACGGCAGCGTGTGGCCGACCGCCTCAGCGAGCTCGATGATGGTGGCGGGGCGGAGGCCTCCGTCCAGGTGGTCGTGGAGGGAAACCTTGGGGAGGCTCTTCAGATCGAAGTCGAGGGCAGGGGCGGCGTCAAGTATGGGCTCAGTCACGTACTAAGACTAGTCCCCACAGCCAATCTGGCTGATACTGCTGGTGGCCTAGCTGGCGGGCTTGGAGAGGTCGACGCCGGCGATCGCCTTTTCCGCGGGATCAACGGCTGCCGTTTCGGTGCTGGCAGCAGCTTCCTTGGCGAGGTCCTTCTTTTCCAGGTATTTGTGCCACCAACGGAGGGCGTGATCCACCACAATGCCCAGGACCACGGCGAAGGCAACCGCGATGCCGACTCCCAGGAGCGGGTTGTGATGCACCCACTGGCCCGCGAGGAGGCCGATACCGATGGAGTAACCTACCCACGTGATGCAGGCGAAGGCGTCCAACCAGAAGAATGTACGGTGGCGGAAGCCGGTTTGTCCGGCCACGTAGTTCACGGCCACGCGGCCCCATGGAATGTAGCGGGCCGTGAAGATGAGGACTGCGCCGCGCTTGTCCAGCTCGTACTGCGCCCAGGCGAACATCTTCTGGACCTTGGGCCGTCGCATCCACTTCCAGCGGGTGAGGCCGATTTTCCGGCCCAGCATATAGGCCATGTTGTCGCCTGCCATGGCACCTACCAGTGCAGTGGCTCCCAGGATCCACAGGTTGGGCTCTCCGCTGTGAAGGGACAGCGCCGAGAGGCCAACGATGGCTGTTTCGCTGGGAAGGATGGTGGCAAATCCGTCAATGAAGAAGAAGACCAGCAGGACCGGGTATATCCAGGGCTGCCCGGCTGCATGCTCGAGCATTTGGTTCAAAAACTCCACGCGGCGGTAGCTCCTAGACGAATATGACTTGACGGTGTGACGGAAGTCGCTCTAGTGTCCCACGGCCGGGACGTCGTTCGCTACGTCCCAGCCTTGGGATCACACGCTTAACGCTATAGGTGCTGATAAGGTGCCGTCGTCAACCGCCGGGCTGATCTTCCGGGGCCTGAAGCGTCATACCGTGGGTGGAGTCGGGGCGTCTTCCTCAGGGATGTTCTTGCCGTCCAGCGGCACGGATCCACGGACTTTGCTGATGATCCGATCGATGATGATTCCCAGGATCACGGCAACCACGATCGCGATGACAGCACCCAGGAGATGGTTGTCCTCGAACCAGACACCAAAGAAGTAGCCCAGGATCACCGAATACGTGGCCCACAGGACGGCGGACATGGCTGTAAGGGCCACGAAGCGTCGGTGGTGGAAGTGCGTGGCGCCGGCCGTCAGGTTGACGGCCACCCTGCCAATGGGGATGAAGCGGGCCACCATGATGAGCGAGGCCGACCGGCGTCGAAGTTCCTTGCCTGCCCAGCGGAAGGCGCCCTGCATCCGCTGCGTGCGCATCCACCGCCACCGCTGGATCCCGATGCGGCGGCCGATGATGTAGGCGATGTTGTCCCCCGAGAACGCCCCCAGGGCTGCCATCACGCCGAGCAGCCATACATTGGGCGAGCCGCTGCTCCCGGACACGGCGCTCAGGCCCACCACCACCGATTCGCTCGGAATCGGTGGGAAGAAGCCATCTATCACGCAGCAGGCCAGCACCAGGAACAACACCCATGGCTGCTCCGCCGCGGCGAGGATGAAATCGTTGATGCCCTGCACGGTTTCCTTACGGTAGCCGGCTCCCCCACAGGCGCCGGATGACTGGTGTTCCGGGCCGTCCTTGGCGAACGGCCCGGAACACTTAAGCCTAGGCGATGCGGTCGATGATGAGCTGATGCGCCGGGCGTGAACCCTCGGGGGCGATCACCACAGCATCCTGGAGCGCTTCCTTGGCCCGCTCGAACTTCTCGGGAGTGTCCGTCAGGAGCGTCATCAGGGGCTCCCCTGCACGGACCAACGCGCCCGGTTTGGCGTGCATGCGGACACCTGCACCGGCCTGGACCTGGTCCTCCTTACGGGCCCGCCCGGCGCCAAGGCGCCAGGCAGCTACGCCCACAGAAAGCGCATCCAGTTCCACCAAGACACCGTCCGCGGGAGCGTAGATAACTTCGGATTCCTTTGCCACCGGAAGCGCAGCACGCGGGTCGCCACCCTGTGCTGTGATCATCCGGTTCCAGACGTCCATGGCCCGGCCGTCCTTCAAGGCGGCCGCGGGGTCGGCGTCGTGGATGCCGGCACCGGCCAGCATCTCCTCAGCCAGGCGGACGGTCAGTTCGACGACGTCTTCCGGACCGCCGCCGGCAAGGACCTCCACGGATTCCTCAACTTCGATCGCGTTTCCGGCGGTCAAACCCAACGGCGTGGACATATCGGTGATCAGGGCGACGGTGTGCACTCCGGCATCCTTGCCCAGGGCCACCATGGTCTCGGCCAGCTCGCGGGCACGGGCCTCATCCTTCATGAAGGCGCCGGAACCCACCTTGACGTCCAGCACCAACGAGCCCGTGCCTTCGGCGATCTTCTTGCTCATGATCGAGGATGCAATCAACGGGATCGCCTCCACGGTGCCCGTGACATCACGCAGTGCGTAGAGCTTCTTGTCGGCAGGAGCCAGCCCGGAACCTGCCGCGCAGATGACGGCGCCCACGTCCTGGAGCTGGGACATGATCTCGTCGTTGCTCAAGTTGGCGCGCCACCCGGGGATGGCTTCGAGCTTGTCCAACGTTCCACCCGTGTGGCCCAGGCCGCGGCCTGACAGCTGTGGAACCGCGACGCCGAACACGGCAACGAGCGGCGCCAGAGGGAGCGTGATCTTGTCCCCGACCCCACCGGTGGAGTGTTTGTCGCTGGTAGCCTTCATGCCGCCGTCGGGCCTTGTCAGGGACGAAAAGTCCATCCGCTCGCCCGAGGCGATCATGGCGGAGGTCCACCGCGAAATCTCGGCGCGGTCCATTCCGTTGAGCAGGATGGCCATGTTCAGCGCGGCCATTTGTTCCTCGGCAATGACACCCCGGGTGTAGGCATCGATGGTCCAGTCAATCTGCTCGGGAGTGAGGGTGCCTTTGTCCCGCTTGATGGAAATAATCTGGACGGCGTCGAACGCTTCAGTGGTGGTCACGTGGTTTCCTCCAGGTTTTCGGGACCGAAGGCATCAGGCAGCACCTGGTCCATGGTTTTGATTCCCTGCGTGGTCATGAGCTGCATGCCGGGCGCCCGGAACTCGTAGAGCAACTGGCGGCAACGCCCGCACGGCATGAGGATGTTGCCCTGGCCGTCCACGCAGTAGAACGCGGCGAGCCGGCCACCGCCGGTCATATGGAGCTGGCCAACAAGTGCGCATTCGGCGCAGAGGGTGAGTCCGTAGCTGGCGTTCTCCACATTGCAGCCAGTAACGATCCGGCCGTCCTCGGTGAGGGCCGCAGCCCCCACCGGGAACTTGGAGTACGGCGCGTAGGCATGGCGCATGGCCTGCTGTGCTGCCTCTTCCAGTGCCTGCCAATCGATGTCATTCGCCGGCATCGTCAACCCTTCACGTACGGTATGCCGCTTGCGGCCGGTGGCCGCGACTTACCCACCAAACCGGCGACGGCGAAGATGGTCACCAAGTACGGCAGCATGGCCATGAACTGGCTGGGCACCGGGGTACCGATGATGCCCAGGATGGATTGCAGGTTGTACGCGAAGCCGAACAGGAGCGATGCCAGGAACGCGCCGATCGGGTTCCACCGGCCAAAGATCAACGCTGCCAAGGCGATGAAGCCGCGGCCGCCGGAGATGTCCTTGGTGAAGGAGTCGATGGTCACCAGGGTGAAGACGGCGCCACCGATACCTGCGATGGCACCACCCAGGGTGACGTTCCAGAAGCGGGTGGCGTTGACGTTGATGCCCAGGGTGTCGGCAGCCTGCGGGTGCTCGCCGACGGCGCGGACCCGCAGGCCCCACCGGGTCTTGAACAAGCCGAACCACACCACGGCCACGGCAATGTACATGAGGTAGCCGGCAATGGACTGCTCAAACAGGATGGGCCCGATGATGGGGATGTCCGAGAGCAGCGGGATCGGCAGGATGTCCAGGCGCCCCGGGGTGTTGAACTGCTCCTTGTTGGGGACCATCAGCGTGCCGTAAAGGAAGCCCGTGAGGCCGGAGACCAGCACGTTGAGGACAACGCCCACAATGATCTGGTTGACGAGGTATTTGATGCTGAAGACCGCCAGGACCATGGAGACAGCGGCACCTGCGGCAGCTGCTGCGATCAGGCCAATGTAGGGGCTGCCCGTCATGGTGGCGACCAGCGCAGCGGTGAAGGCACCGCCCAGAAGTTGTCCCTCAATAGCGATGTTGACCACGCCCACGCGCTCACAGAGCACGCCTGACAATGAACCGAACACCAGCGGCACGGCCAGTGTTACCGACCCCGCCACAAGGCCGGCCAGCGAAATGGACGGCTGCCGTGCGCCGGCCACGATCCAGACGAGCAACGCGAACACGAACACCACGGCAAACGCGATGGGCAGCCACTTGGGTGACCGCTCTCCCTGCGTCCAGAGGTAGATGGAATAGGCGGCCATGGCCAGCAGCAGTATGCCGAAGACCACCCCGCCCACCTGCCCCGGAATCATGAGCGCCGGGACGGCAACAGCGTCACCGGCGTCGCTGATTTTCATCTCGGCGGTCTGGTCCGGGCCGAGGAAGCCGAAGAAGACCAAGGCTATGAGGGCAAGGATGCCGAGCGAGAGCGGGACTTTCATGGAAGGCCGGAACGCCGGCAGGGCCGTAGAACCCGACTTCGGAGCGGTGGTTGTCACGCTCATTTGGCACCTCCGGAGGCGTTGACGAGGGCAGCCTTGGGAGCCGCTTTTGGTGTCTTGTTCTTCTTCTTGGACTCAAGCCGGAAAATCGACCGGATGAGCGGAGGCGCTGCGATGAAGAGCACGATCAAGGACTGCACCACCAGCACGATGTCGATGGGAGTTCCCGTCTGGATCTGCATCTGAACTGCCCCTGCACGGAAAGCCCCAAACAGCAGGCCGGCGAAGAACGTCCCCCACGGCGTGCTGCGTCCCAGCAAGGCAACCGTGATGGCGTCGAAGCCGATCTGGGCAGCGACCCCGCCCGTCAGCACCTTTTCCGTACCGGCCACCTGGGCAATACCACCGAAGGCGGCGAGGGCACCGGCCATGGCCATCACCAGGATGGTGGCGCGGGATACCTTGACGCCGGCGGTCCGGGCGGCGATGGGGTTGGCGCCGACGGCACGGAACTCGAAGCCGATGGTGGACCGGTTCAGCAGCCACCACACGCCGAAGGTCAGCGCTATGGCCACGAGGAATCCGAGGTGGAGACGGGAGCCGGGGATGAGGACGGGATACGTTGCCGATTCGTCCAGGCGTGGCGAGATGGGGCTGTTGTCCCCTGGACGCCGGAACGCAGCAGTGTTCAGCAGGAAGTCCAGCAGGAACAAGGCCACGTAGTTCAGCATGATGGTGACGATCACCTCGTGTGCACCGGTTCGTGCTTTGAGGATGCCAACGATGGCACCCCAAAGTGCACCGCCGAGGACACCCATGATGATGACCACCAGCAGGTGCAGGCCGAACGGCAGGTGCCAGGCGAAACCTACGTACGCAGCGAGCGTGGCGCTGATGATGATCTGTCCCTGGGCGCCGATGTTGAACAGGCCGGCACGGAAGGCCAGGGCAACGCCAAGGCCGGCACAGATCAGCGGGGTTGCCACAGTCATGGTTTCAAGCAGCGGCTGCAGTCCCTGCCGCGGGTTGAAGACTGACCCTTGGAAAAGGGCCACGTAGCTCTCGGTCATGGCAGACCACAACGCGCTCAGGAAGTCAGCGGGCCGCGCAAACAAGTAGCCTGCGGTTTTGGCAACCTGGGCGTCCGTGCTGGCAATCAGCAGGCCACCCAGGAACAGCGCCACGATGACGGCCAGGACGGACACGAAGCCGTTGCCCATCACGATGCGGCGTATGAGGCTGCCCTGCTGCGCTCCTGAATCGCCGCTTTGGGAAGACACCGGAACGATGGACGGTTCCAGCATGCCTCCCGCGGTATCGAGTGAGACATCTGCCGCACGGAGGTCCGCTGCGGATTGCTCCCCAGTGGGCGGGACGGGTGTTGGTTCGCTCTTGGAATGATCGTTCTCAGTCATCAGAGCCTCCTTCCGGGCCGACGCCGGCCATCATCAAGCCGAGGGTGTCGCGGGGCGTTCCGGCGGGGACGATGCCCACGAGCTTGCCCTTGTAGAGCACGGCAATCCGGTCGGCGAGTTCGATGACCTCATCAAGTTCAGTGGAAACGATCATGACCGGCGTTCCGACGTCGCGCTCGGCCACGATGCGCTTGTGCAGGAACTCGATGGAGCCGACATCCACGCCACGGGTCGGCTGGCTTGCGATGAACAACCGCAGAGGCCTGGACAGCTCCCTGGCCATGACCACTTTCTGCTGGTTGCCGCCGGACAGTGTTCCGGCGGCCGACGCCGCAGAAGGAGTCCGGATATCGAATTCTTCGATCTTGGCCTTGGCATGCTCGGCAACCTTGGCCGGCTTCATGCTGATGCCGCTGGCAAACGGCGCTTGGTCATACAGGTCAAGCACCAGGTTTTCGGCCACCGAGAAGGGACCAACCAGTCCATCCACGGTGCGGTCCTCCGGAACAAAGCCGACTCCCGAACGCAGCACGTCCTTGACCGGAAGGCCCAGCAGTTGCTTGCCGTCCAGGGTTACGGAACCAGTGACATGCTCCTGCACGCCCAGGATGGCTTCGGTCAGTTCGGTTTGGCCGTTGCCCTGGACACCCGCGACGGCGAGGATCTCGCCTTGGGCGATGTGGAAGCTGATCCCGTCCACCACGTTGGTGCCGTTGGCAGCGCGGACCGTCAGGTTTTCCACCACGAACGTGGTTTCCTTCGGCTGCGCGGGTGCTTTGTTCAGGCTCAGGCTGACAGGGCGGCCCACCATCATGGACGCCAGTTCGGTGGCTGATGCCGTGGGAGGCGCATCCCCCACCACTTTGCCGCGGCGAATGACGGTGATGACGTCGGAGACAGCCTTCACTTCACGCAGCTTGTGCGAGATGAACACGATGGACGTGCCGCCGGCCTTGAGCTGCCGCATGATGTCCAGCAGTTCATCGGTTTCCTGCGGCGTCAGCACTGCGGTGGGCTCATCCAGGATGAGGACTTTGGCTTCGCGGACCAGTGCCTTGATGATCTCGACCCGTTGCTGGACGCCCACGGGCAGGTCCTCCACCAAGGCGTCGGGATCCACGTCAAAGCCGTATTTATCTGAGATTTCCCGGATTTTCTTCCGGGTGTCGTCCATGCTGAGCACACCGCCGAACGAGGTCGGTTCCGCACCGAGGGCCACGTTTTCGGCGACCGTGAAGACAGGGACCAGCATGAAGTGCTGGTGCACCATGCCGATGCCGGCTGCCATGGCATCACCCGGGCCGCGGAAGTTGACCGGTTGGTCATTGACCAGGATCTGGCCGGCTGTGGGCTCGTACAGCCCGTACAGCACGTTCATGAGGGTAGATTTGCCGGCACCGTTTTCGCCGAGGAGGCAATGGATCTGGCCGGATTCGACCACGAGGTCGATGTCTTGGTTGGCGTAGAAGGTCCCGAAGGCTTTCGAGATCCCCTTCAATTCGAGTTTCACAACTCCCACCGTTCTGTGAGTCCGAGGGACGGCTGTACTGCTCCAAAGCCACTGGCTTTGAGGCCCAGCGTAGTCAGGGCAAAAACGCGCCGCCAGTACCGGGGCTCGGTACTGGCGGCGCGTCCAGGAATTGATTTACTTCTTGGGGCTCGCTGCCGATTCGACAACCAGCTTGCCGGAGACGATGTCAGCCTTCAGGGCATCGAGCTCGGACTTGGTTTCAGCGGTGACGGCGGAGTCAAGATCGTGGAATGGGGCGATGGCAACGCCATCGTTCTCCAACGTGCCGACGTAGGCTGCGTTGTTGAACTTGCTTTCCGTGTCATCCTTCACCACGGCTTCAACAGCTTCGCCCATCTGCTTGACCACGGAGGTCAGCATGAGGTCCTTGTACTCAGGAGCGGTGAGGTAGCCATCGGAGTCAACCCAGATGAGCTTGACGTCCTTGCCGGCTGCCTTGGCTTCCTTCAGTGCAGCGCCTGCACCCTTACCAACAGGTCCTGCGACAGGCATGATGATGTCCGCGCCCTGGTCCAGCAGGTTGATGGTGACCTGCTTGCCCGTGTCCTGCTTCTCGAAGTCACCCGTGAACGAACCGTCCTGGGTGGTCTTGTCCCAGCCAACAACCTGGACGGTCTTGTTCTTGGCCTTGTTGTAGGCCTGGACGCCGTCGTAGAAGCCGTCCATGAAGATGGTGACCGTGGGAATCTTGATGCCGCCGAAGGTGCCCACCTTGCCGGTCTTGGTGGTAGCCGCAGCCGCGTATCCGGCCAGGTATGCCGCCTGTGCCGTGTCATAGACGATCGGCTTGACGTTGGCGATCGGAGTCTCGTACGTGTAGTCGACGATCGCGAAGTGCTTGTCGGTGTTCTTCTCGGCGGCGGCCTTGGTGGCATCTCCCAGGAGGAAGCCAACGGTCACCGTGAGGTTGCAGCCGGCGGAGATCATGCCGTTGAGGTTGGTTTCGAAGTCGCTGTTGGCCTTCGATTCGGCCGACTTCACCGTGATGCCCAAATCGGTCTCGGCCTTCTTGAGGCCTTCGAACGAGGACTGGTTGAAGGACTGGTCGTCGAATCCGCCGGAGTCGGACACGATGCATCCAACAAAGTCGCTCTTGGTAGCGGCGCCGGATCCGGCGTCGGGGGCCTGTCCACAGCCGGTCAGCAGGAGCGCTGCTGCGCCGACAGTGGCAACACCGGCCATTGAACCGCGCTTCAGGGTGGCACGCAGTGGTTTCTTCAATTTTCCTCCAGGAAGAAAGTGATTGGCGCTACGACGGATGGTCAATGAGTGTCCGTTTCCTATACCTGAGGCAGAAATTCTGTTTTCACTGATGCTCGCAGCTGCGCCGAAGCGCATTGATAAACCCACACTAGTGGCCTGGAACACACCCAGCTACCACAATTGATCACTCCAGGTCAGATTGTTGACCTTTTGTTACCAAGCAGTAGCTGGGTGCGCAAGTCACACGCGATTCACCTGTGGATTACAGGCGGACCAGCATCTTTCCGGTGTTGGCGCCATCCAGGAGGTCGATGAAGGCCTGCGGTGCGTTCTCCAAGCCGTCGACGATCGTTTCGTCGTAGCTGACGGACCCGTCGGCGAGCCAGCCGGCCATCTTCTGCGCGAATTCAGCGGCATGCTGCCGCTGTCCGCCCACCAGGAATCCGCGCATTGTCAGCTGCTTGCCGATCGCCAACGCCAGGTTCCTCGGCGCCACCGGAGGCTCGGTGGAGTTGTACTGTGCGATGGCTCCGCACATGGCAACCCGGCCACCAACGGTGAGGGTAGCCAAGGCAGCTTCCAGGTGTTCGCCGCCGACGTTGTCGAAGTACACATCGATGCCGCGCTCCCCCGCAGCGTCCTTCAGCTGCTCCAGCACAGGGGCATCGTTGTAGTTGAAGGCAGCGTCAAAGCCAAGCTCCAGCAGCCGGGCCACCTTCTCCGGCGATCCCGCACTGCCGATGACCTTGGAGGCGCCCATGGCCTTGGCGATCTGGCCAACCATCGAGCCCACCGCACCTGCCGCGCCGGAGACGAACACTACGTCGCCTTCCTTGAACTCTGCCACCTTGAGCAGACCGGCGTAGGCGGTCAGGCCGGTCATGCCCAGGGCGCCCAGGAACGCGGAGGTAGGGGCCAGTCCCGACGGAACCGGAGTGGTTGCCGCGGCGTCCACTACGGCGTGCTCACGCCAGCCGAGTTGATGTACGACGACGTCACCCACCTTGTGCGCGTCCGAACGGGACGCGATGACCTCACCTACCGCACCGCCGTCGAGCGCTGCATCGAGGCGGAACGGCGCCGAGTAGGACTTGACGTCGTTCATGCGGCCACGCATGTAGGGGTCCACGGACATGAACTGGTTCTTCACCAGGAGCTGCCCTTCGGCGAGCTCGGGGAGCTGCGCTTCCGCCAGCCGGAAGTTCTCCGGAGCCGGACGGCCCACCGGGCGGGAAGCAAGCTGGATTTCGCGGGTTTCGGTTGCGACGGCGCTCATGCTGCGAACTCCACGAGCTTGAGGTCTACGGCCATGTTGCCGCGGGTTGCGTTGGAGTACGGGCAGATCTGGTGCGCTTTGACCATCAGTTCTTCAGCAGTGGTGCGGTCCAGGGCAGGCAGTGCAATCTCGAGTTCGGCAGCCAGGCCATAGCCTTCACTGTCAGCCAGTGCACCGAAGTGGATCTTGGCGGCAACTGCGGAATCACTGAGGTCAACGCGTTCCTTGCGGCCCACCAGGCGCAGCGCGGAGTGGAAGCAGGCTGCATAGCCGGCGGCGAAAAGCTGCTCCGGGTTGGTGCCTTCACCGTTGCCACCGAGTTCCACGGGGCTGGCGAGTGCGACATCCAGTTTGCCGTCATTGGTTCGGGCGTTGCCGTCACGGCCTTCGCCGGAGGCCAGTGCCTCGGCAGTGTAGAGAGTCTTCATGGTGTTTCCGTTTCTCTTCGGGAATGGACGTCTCGGGATTTTCCGGGAGTTTGTCAGAGTGAGCTGTTCTCAGAGTGAGCCGTTGAGGGCTTTGGTGAGCTTGCCGAGGGTGGCGTGGAGTTGTTCGATCTCACCGGCAGAAAGTCCGGCGGCGTCGGCGAGGCGCTGGGGCACAGCCTGGGCTCGGTCGCTCAAGGCGGTCCCGGCGTCGGTCAGTACCACGTCCACGCGGCGCTCGTCTTCGGCGGAGCGGCGGCGTTCCACCAGTCCCAGGCCCTCAAGGCGCTTCAGGAGGGGTGACAACGTGCCTGAATCGAGACCCAGTTCGGCGCCGAGGTCGCGAACGCTCCGCGGCTCCTGCTCCCACAAGACCAGCATCACCAGGTACTGCGGGTACGTCAGACCGAGGTCCTCCAGCACGGGGCGGTAGACCGCCGTCGCGGCTTTGGACGCCGAATACAACGCAAAGCAGACCTGGTGGCGGAGGCGGGGTGCATCACTCATGGGTAAAACGATAGTGCACAATTCAATTGTGCACAACTCATCTGCGCCGGCCGGACCCAACTGAATCGCAAATAAGCGCGTTCTGACAGCTCAAAACGCGCTCAACTGCGACTCAGTTGGGTGCTACTGCTCGAGGTCGCGGATGGTCCGGAGCGCAGCTGCGGTCAAGACGCGGATGGCGTAGCCGAGGGCACGCTCGTCCACGATGAAGTCACCGCGGTGGAGATCGTACTCTTCGCCGCCGGGCGTGTGCGTACCCAGGCGCATCATGGCACCGGGCAGGTCTGCCAGGAACCAGGCGAAGTCCTCGCCACCCATGGACTGCGGAGTGAGGACCACTGCGTTTTCACCCAGCTCTGCGCGGGCGGAAGCTTCGATGAGGGCGGTCTCGTGCTCGGAGTTGACCACAGGCGGCACGCCACGGGTGTGTTCCAGGTGGACGTCCACGCCGTACGGCGCGGCAACCTGCCGGACGACGTCGTCCAACAACTCCCCCGCGCTGTGCCAGGCATCGCGGTCAAGGCAACGCATGGTGCCGGCCATATAGCCGGAGCCGGGGATGGCGTTGGGTGCAGAGCCTGCGGAGATCTGGCCCCAGACAACGGACACGCCACTGCGGACGTCAACCCTGCGGGAAAGGACTGCCGGGACATTGACCGCTATCTGGGCCAAGGCAAACACGAGGTCCTCGGTCAGGTGCGGCCGTGACGTATGGCCACCGCGGCCTGAGAGCTCAATTTTGATGGTGTCCGAGGCTGAGGTGATCGCCCCGATGCGGGTGCCGATCTGGCCCACGTTGATCCGGGGATCGCAATGCAGTGCCAGGATGCGCGGCACGCCCTCAAGGACTCCCTGCTCAATGCAGGACAGCGCGCCACCCGGCATGGTTTCCTCGGCCGGCTGGAAGATGATCCGGACCGTGCCACCCAGCGGATTGTTCTTGTGCATCCGCTGCAGAGTCAAGGCTATGCCGAGCATGGCAGTGGTGTGGACGTCGTGCCCGCAAGCATGCGTGACGCCATGGTTTTTCGAAGCGAACGGCAGGCCGGTTTCCTCGATGATCGGCAGTGCGTCGATGTCGCCACGAAGGGCGGTGGCAATGGGGCCCTCACCCACGTCAACCGTCAGCCCGGTTTCCTCCAGCCGCCGCGGCTTCAGTCCTGCCGCTTCGAGCCGTTCCACGAGTTTGTCCGTGGTGCGGAATTCCTTGAACGAGAGTTCGGGGTGCGCATGGAGGTCACGCCGGAATTCGATGAGTCCGGGCAGCAGTTCATCAACCCAAGGACTCACAACGGGAGCGGGCTCGGTTTCAGTCGTGTAATTGCGCACGTCACAACTCTAGCCATCCGCAGCACGCAAAGAACGAAAGCCACCTCTTGGTTACGCTGCGTTCAGACGCAGGACAACCAAAGAGGTGGCTCACGGTATAAGGAGCGGCGTTAGAGCACGTCCGTATCGCCGCTGGCTTTGAGGGCGTCAACGGTCCCCTTGACCAGTTGCGCGTGTTCCTTGGTGGTGACAAGGAGCGCGTCCGGGGTGTCCACGATGACTACGTCCTTGATACCGATCAGGGCGATGACGCGCTTGGTATCGGAGACCACCACGCCACTGGCGTTCTCCGCGAACACGCGGGCGCCTTCACCGAGGACCGTCACTTCATCGACGTCGCCGGCGTTGTTGAGGCGGCCGATCGCGGCGAAGTCGCCAACGTCGTCCCAACGGAAGGCGCCAGGCACGACGGCGACATCGCCGGCTGCCGCTGCGGGCTCGGCCACGGCGTAGTCGATTGCAATCTTAGGCAACGTGGGCCATACCCGTGTGGTGACCTCGGCGCGCTGCGGGGTGTCCCAGGCTTCCGCGATTTCCTGGAGGCCCTTGAACAATTCAGGCTGGTTGGCTTCGAGGTGCTTGAGCATGAGCGCCACCGGGGCAACGAACATGCCCGCGTTCCAGACGTAGTCCCCTGCTTCTACGTATTTGTTGGCGACTTCCTGGCTGGGCTTCTCCACGAACTCAGCCACTGCCAGCGCATTCGGTGCCCCTTCCACATGGAGGGCAGCGCCGGAACGGATATAGCCGAAGCCGGTGGAGGGGTGCGTGGGCTTGATGCCGATGGTGACGATCTTGCCCGTGGCGGCTGTGTAGATCGCCTCGCGCACCGATTCCTGGAAAAGATGGTCCGGGCTGATGACCTGGTCCGCGGCGAACGAACCCATGATGGTGTCCGGGTCACGGCGGTACAGGATGGCAGCAGCAAGTCCGATCGCAGCGCCGGAGTCCTTGGGCTCGCTTTCGAGCACCAGTTCGTCGTCCCCGACTTCCGGGAGCTGGCGGCAAACGGCGGCACGGTGTGCCTCGCCGGTGACAACGAGCACCCGCTCGCCGGCCAGGGGCTCCAGGCGGTCATAGGTGGCCCTCAACAACGTACTGCCGGAACCGGTCAGGTCGTGGAGGAACTTGGGCGCAGCGGCCCGCGAGAGTGGCCACAACCGGGTCCCCACACCGCCGGCCGGAATAACCGCATGGAAGCGGTTCATGGGCGATTCCGGGTATTTCGCGTCTTCTGTACTCACCGCAACACTTTATCCGACGCAAGCGCCAAGCCCTGCAGTACGCCACGCATGTGGCGTTCGTCTCAGGGACTGGGCAAAATCGCCTGAATACTGGCAGGAAACATGGAATTAACAAGGAGAGAAGCCCGTCCTAAATTGAATATGCTGTGAGCGAAGCCTAGATTTAGGCGTGAGCTACGAGTGCTCTCGCAGCAGGCGTTCCCCCCGCGTGGATCCCATGCCAGCGCCGCTGTGTTGCAGGAAGGTTTAATCAGTGCCGACAAAACCAGCTGGCACCTTGTACCGCGGCCGTGAAGGCATGTGGTCCTGGGTTGGACACCGTATTACCGGTGTAGTGATCTTTTTCTTCTTGTTGGTCCATGTGTTGGACACCTCATTGGTGCGCGTGTCCCCTGAGGCCTACACGGCCGTCATTGGTGCTTACAAGAACCCCCTCATGGCCCTGGGGGAAACGGGCCTGGTCGCTGCGATCATTTTCCACGCCTTCAACGGCCTGCGCGTGATTGCCATCGACTTCTGGAAGAAGGGCGCGAAGTACCAGCGCCAGATGCTGTGGATCGTGCTTGCGCTGTGGCTGGTCACGTTCGCCGGCTTCGCCATCCGCCACCTTTCCCTCGCGCTGGGAGGCCACTAAGCCATGACAACCATCGAATCACCACGCAGCGGAAAAATCGGGGGCGGCAAGATCGCCCCGAAGTACAACCGCACAGGCTCCAGCCGCGGCAACTTCGAGATGATCGCCTGGCTCTTCATGCGCCTTTCCGGCATCGTCCTGGTGGTGCTGATCTTCGGCCACCTCTTCGTGAACCTGCTGGTCGGCGAAGGAATCCACGCGATCGACTTCGGCTTTGTTGCCGGCAAGTGGGCCGATCCCTTCTGGCAGTTCTGGGACCTCGCCATGCTGTGGCTTGCCATGCTGCACGGAACCAACGGCGTCCGCACCATCATCAATGACTACGCCGAGAAGGATTCCACACGCTTCTGGCTCAAGACGGTCCTCTACGCGGCCACCCTGGTCATCATCATCCTGGGCACGCTGGTGATCTTCACCTTCAACCCGTGCCCTGTTGTTGACGGCGTTCAGCTTCCTGGCGGATTCTGCCCGGCCCCGTAGCGGCGTTTCCGGTGGCTCCGCGGAGTGAACCGGTTCGCCTGACGTAGCGGAGCAGCCTCCGCAGACCATCTGAATTTTGAAAGAGAGAGCATCTGGTATGCAGGTCCATAAGTACGACGTCGTTATTGTCGGTGCAGGTGGCGCCGGCATGCGCGCCGCGATCGAGTCCGGTCAGCGCGCACGCACAGCGGTACTGACCAAGCTCTACCCCACCCGCTCGCACACCGGTGCAGCCCAGGGTGGAATGTGTGCGGCACTGGCCAACGTCGAAGAAGACAACTGGGAATGGCACACCTTTGACACCATCAAGGGTGGCGACTACCTGGTTGACCAGGACGCAGCCGAGGTCATGGCGAAGGAAGCCATTGACGCCGTGCTGGACCTGGAAAAGATGGGTCTGCCGTTCAACCGCACGCCCGAAGGCCGGATTGACCAGCGCCGTTTCGGTGGCCACACCCGTGACCACGGCAAGGCTCCCGTCCGCCGTGCTTGCTATGCGGCCGACCGTACGGGCCACATGATCCTGCAGACGCTGTACCAAAACTGCGTCAAGCACAACGTTGAGTTCTACAACGAGTACTACGTTCTGGACCTGCTGATCGTCGAAGAAGACGCAGTGCGCGAAGACGGTACCCCGTACAAGCAGAAGCGCGTTGCCGGCGTGGTCTCCTACGACCTCGCTTCCGGTGAACTTCACGTCTTCCAGGCCAAGTCCGTAGTGTTCGCTTCAGGCGGCGCCGGCAAGGTCTTCAAGACCACATCCAACGCCCACACCCTCACGGGTGACGGCATGGGCATCGCGTTCCGCCGTGGCATCCCCCTGGAAGACATGGAGTTCTTCCAGTTCCACCCGACCGGCCTCGCCGGCCTGGGCATCCTCCTTACCGAGGGTGCACGTGGTGAAGGTGCCATCCTGCGTAACTCCGAAGGTGAGCGCTTCATGGAGCGCTACGCCCCCACCATCAAGGACCTCGCACCCCGTGACATCGTGGCCCGTGCCATGGCGAACGAAGTGCGTGAAGGCCGCGGTTGTGGTCCCAACAAGGACTACGTCCTCCTGGACTTGACCCACCTTGAGCCCGCCCACATCGAAGCCAAGCTTCCGGACATCACGGAGTTCGCCCGCACCTACCTTGGTGTGGAACCGTTCACCGATCCGGTTCCCGTGTTCCCCACGGCGCACTACGCCATGGGTGGCATCCCCACCAACATCACCACCGAAGTGCTCCAGGACAACGACACCATCGTCCCGGGCCTCTACGCAGCCGGTGAAGTTGCTTGCGTGTCCGTGCACGGCTCCAACCGCCTTGGCACCAACTCGCTCCTGGACATCAACGTGTTCGGCAAGCGTGCAGGCATCGCCGCTGCGGAGTACTCGAAGACAGCCGACTACGTCGAGCTCCCCGAGGACCCCGAGGCAATGACCCGCAGCATCCTGGACGGCCTGCTCACCGGCAACGGCACGGAGCGTGTTGCCCAGATCCGCAAGGAACTGCAGGACACCATGGACGCCAACATGCAGGTGTTCCGCACCAAGGAATCCCTGGAGCAGGTGCTCCGCGATATTGATTCCTTCGAAGAGCGCTACAAGCACGTCACCGTTCAGGACAAGGGCAAGCGCTTCAACCTGGATCTGCTGGAAGCAGTCGAATTGGGCTTCCTGCTGGACATGGCCAAGGTCATGACCGTTGGTGCACTGCACCGTGAAGAATCCCGCGGTGGCCACTACCGCGAGGACTTCCCGGACCGCAATGACGAAAAGTTCATGAAGCACTCCATGGCTTACTTGGACAATTCCGTCACCGTCGACTCCTCGGCGGAATCTGTTGCGGGCATCCGTCTTGAGACGAAGCCCGTCATCTTCACCCGTTACGAGCCGATGGAGCGTAAGTACTAATGACGACCGAAATGGCAGAGCCCGCTTCCAAGATCGAGCTCCCGGCAAGCGTTGCCGGCGACGGTGAAATTCCCACGTTCCACATCACGCTTCGCGTGCGCCGCTACGATCCCGAAATCTCGGACGAAGCACGCTGGGATGACTACAAGCTGACCATGTACGGCACGGACCGCGTGTTGGATGCCCTCCACAAGGTCAAGTGGGAGATCGACGGCAGCGTTTCCTTCCGCCGCTCCTGCGCCCACGGCGTGTGTGGTTCCGATGCCATGCGCATCAACGGCCGTAACCGCCTCGCCTGCAAGACGCTGCTGAAGGACCTGGACACCACCAAGCCCATCACCGTCGAGCCGATCAAGGGCCTCCCTGTGGAGAAGGACCTGATCGTGGACATGGAACCCTTCTTCCAGTCCTTCCGCGAAGTCATGCCGTTCCTCATCAACAAGGGCCACGAGCCCACCAAGGAACGCCTGCAGTCCGTTGAGGACCGTGAGCGCTTTGATGACACCACCAAGTGCATCCTGTGCGCTGCCTGCACCTCGTCCTGCCCGGTCTTCTGGACCGACGGCCAGTACTTCGGTCCGGCAGCGATCGTCAACGCGCACCGCTTCATCTTCGATTCCCGTGACGATGCCGGCGACATGCGCCTTGAGATCCTCAACGACAAAGAAGGCGTGTGGCGCTGCCGCACCACCTTCAACTGCTCGGAAGCCTGCCCCCGTGGCATCCAGGTGACCCAGGCAATCGCAGAGGTCAAGCAGGCCATCCTGTCCCGCAAGATCTAGTTCGCGTTTCGTACAAGAACCACCACGACGACGGCGCCACTCACCACTGCTGGTGAGGGGCGCCGTCGTCGTTAATCAACCGACATCACCGGTCATCACGGCAATCGTCACCGCAACGCAAGGAGATCAGCGTGTCACGCTCTGAAAAGATCAGCTTCACGGGAAGTACCGGAGACACCTTGGCCGGAATCGTGGACGTGCCGGAAGGTCCTGTCCGCGGCTGGGGCCTGTACTCGCACGGCTTGACCCTCGGCAAGGACAGCCCCGCGGCGTCCCGCATCTGCAAGGGACTGGCTGACCAGGGCGTCGGCATGCTGCGTTTCGACAACCTGGGTTTGGGCGGTTCTGCCGGTGAATGGTCGGCGGGGTCGTTCAGCGTGAAGGTGTCCGACACCATCTTGGCTGCTGAGTTCATGCGGGAGCAGGGCCGGGGAATTTCCTTGCTGGTGGGCCATTCCTTGGGCGGGGCGGCCGTCCTGGCCGCAGCGCGCGATGTCCCTGGCCTGAACGCCGTGGTGACCGTTGCCGCACCGTATGAGCCCAAGCATGTTGAGCACATGTTCGACACCGAGATTGAGGACATCCTGCGCGACGGCAGCGCCGTGGTTGACCTTGGCGGCCGGCCCATGGAGGTCCGACGCCACTTTGTGGAGGACGTGGAACGCGCCGACCTGCGCGATTGCATCCGCACCCTCCACAAACCGCTGATGGTGATGCACTCCCCCACTGACAACACTGTGGGGATCGACAACGCCAGCGAGATCTTCCGTACGGCCCGGCACCCCCGGAGTTTCATCTCCTTGGAGGGCAGCGAGCACCTCCTCACTGGAAAGGGCCAGGCCGCACGGGTTGCGCGCATCATCGGGGCGTGGGCGGACCCCTACCTGGAAGTCCGCTAGCTCCGCGACGCCGGCTGAGGACCCTGCCCGCCCATGTAGGTGACAGCAAACGCTCTACTGAGCCCTCAGTAGAGCGTTTGCTGTCACCTAGTTGGGTACCTATTTGCCGATGGCCGCTTTACTCTCGCTCAGCCACTGCTCTGCTGCCTTCTCCGGGCTCAGACGCTTGAAGAGGACTTCAGTGTTGATGCGGGCCGTGATCTCGGAGACCGCCGTGGAACCGGTGGGACCGATGAACGTTGGAGCGAAGTCCATCTTGCCGATCTGGTCGATGTAGGCGGCTTCCACCTTGCCCTGCGGCGTCAGGAGGTCCTGGATGGCTGTGCGCATGCCGGAATTGCTGGGCACGCCACGGTCGCTCTGGATGATTTTTGCTGCGGCCTCATTGTTCACCAGGAAACTGACCAGCTTGGCGGCGGCATCCGTGTGCTTGCTCCGGGCTGAAATGGTGTAGAACTGCGAGGACTGGAGCCAGATCCCGGGCGTGGGCGTCTCACCGGGAAGCTTGAGCAGCTTCAACTCTGCCCCGGAGGCTTTGCTGAGGGCAGTCAGGGAGTTGGTCCAGGTCAGCATCATGCCGGCCTGGCCCATGCCCATGAGTGTCTGCTCGGTGCTGACGTTGAGCTTCTCCACAGTCTCCGATGCGCTGGGAGCGGCGCCCGATTCACTGAGTTTCACCGAGAAGTCGAAGTAATCCTTCACGGTTTCCTTGTCCAGACCCAACTGGCCGTCCTGGGTATAGAGGGACTTCCCACGCTGGCGGGCGAACGCATCCAGTGAGTCATGGGTGAGGACGGTAGCCGTGCCGTAGGTTCCCTTGGGACTCTTGGCCGTGATGTCCTCGGCCGTCTTGGCAAAGTCGTCCCAGGACCACTTGCTGTCATCGGGCAAGGCAACACCCGCAGCCTGGAACACAGCAGGATTGACGACGATGGCCAGGGCGTTGGCACCGGTGGAGACGCCGTACTGCTTGCCTTGGACCTGGCCGTTTTCCAGTGCTCCCTGGTCCATCTTGGACAGATCCAGTGAACCCTCCACCTTGGACAGATCCAGGAGGGCGCCCCGGTTGGCGTATTCGGCCGGATAGGCGCCACCCATGGTGATGACGTCGGGGGCGTCGTTGGCTGCCACTTGGGTGGCAAGTTTGTCGAAGTAGCCGCCGATGTCGCCGTATTCCGGCTTGACCTTGATGTTGGGGTTGGCAGCCTCGAATTCCTTGATGGCCTTGTTGGTCAGGTCCGCCCGGGTGGCATTGCCCCACCACGAGAACCTGATCTCGACTGGCCCGTCTTCCGGCTGGTTGGAGGAGGGGCTGGAACAGGCCGCCGTGAGGCCCAGCATGCTGACGGCTGCTACGAAAGCGATGGATTTGCGGAGATGTCGGAGGGGTTTACGCGTCATTGGGTAAGCTTCTTTCAGGCTCAAGAAAACGGTTCCTGAAACGTATCAAGGCGGTGTATATTCGTCAATAGTTTGGGGTATGAACTATTTCGATCCTTCAAGGAGAACGCCGTGACCTTACGCTTGGACCACATCCAGATCCGGGACCCCTACGTGCTGACCCGGCCGTCGTCCGGCGACTATCTCCTGTTCGGCAGCACGGACAAGAACATCTGGTCAGGACAGGCCACTGGATTTGATTGCTACCGAAGCAGCGACCTCCTCGCCTGGGAGGGCCCCCTTGAGGCGTTCAGGCCGCCGCGCGGATTTTGGAGCCAGGAGCAGTACTGGGCACCCGAGGTCCATGAGTACCAAGGGCGCTCCTACATGTTTGCCACCTTCATTGCGCCTGAACGCCTCCGCGGAACGCAGGTACTTGCCGCGGACAAGCCGGAGGGGCCTTACGAACCATGGAGTGCCGGGCCGGTTACTCCCGCCAATTGGCAATGCCTGGATGGCACGCTCCACGTGGACGGGGAAGGAGTGCCCTGGATTGTCTTCTGCCACGAATGGAAGCAAGTGCACGACGGCGCCATGATGGCCCAGCGCCTCAGCCCGGACCTGCGCAGCGCCGTGGGCGTGCCCGCGTTTCTCTTCAGTGCCTCGGAGGCGCCCTGGTCCCGCGCCCTGGATGTACCCTCAGTCCGGGACCGGGAGTTTCCCGTCTACGTCACTGACGGACCATTCCTCTTCCGGCTCAGCAGTGGGAAACTCATCATGCTGTGGTCCAGCTTTGGTGACAACGGCTACGCCATGGGAATTGCGCACAGCGAATCCGGGACAGTGCTGGGCCCATGGAGCCAGGAGCCCGAACCACTCTGGAGCACAGATGGTGGCCATGGAATGATCGGCCGGCACCTGGACGGGAGCCTGTTCCTGACATTGCACCAGCCGAACAAAACTCCCTACGAGCGGGCAGCGTTTTTCCCTCTCCTTGAACTCGAGGACACAGTCGTCCTGGCAGATTCCGCCGCAGCGGGCACGTCATCCCCTCAGGGGTTGACAGTCCCTAACCCCAGCGACAAGGATTGAATCGTTTCGGAAAACGGTTTCTGAGCGATGATGATCATCGGGCGGCACCGTCCCCGAAACTCCATTTGACCGGATTGTCCCCAGCAGCAGTCAAAGCAGACAGCATCAGGAGGGCGTGCAGAGTGCACAGCCACAGCAAGAGTTCGGATTCCCCCACCATCGATCGCAAGGCACTGGTCCAGCGGCACAACGTCCGGCAGCAGCAGCTGGACCCGCGCAGCCCCGTCTCCGTGGGCAACGGCGAGTTCGCTTTCACCATGGACCTCACAGGACTGCAGTCATTACCCACCGACTACCCCGTGGGCGCACGTGATGACCTACCGCCCGGGACACTCCTGGGGACGCAGGCGCAGTGGGGCTGGCACTCCGTTCCACCACCCCATCCCTACGACCTCATCGGATCCACTGTCCTTTACGATTCGCCCCGCGGCCCGGTCCCGTACGTGGACATGGTGGGTGACATCGTGAATGATCGTGAAACCGACACCTCCGTGGCGGAAACGTGGCTGAGGGCCAACGCGCACCGATTGGACCTTGGACGCATCGGTTTCCGATGGCGGGAGAACGGCCAGGACCGTCCCCTCTCGGCAGCGGACATCACTGACACGGAACAAACACTGGACCTCTGGACAGGCTCTGTCACCAGCCTGTCCACCGTGGCAGGTCACCGCGTGAAAGTGACGACGGCGTGCCACCCGGACCGGGATGAGCTCGGCTTCAGCGTGGAGTCGCCGGCGCTTGCTGCCGGATTGATTGTCGACGTCGGCTTCCCCTACGGATCCGAGGCCTGGCATGACGCCGCGGACTGGAAACGACCGGATGCCCACACCACGACGCTCAGTGGACCGTCGCCGGTGGGACACCACGGATCCGCAGCATGGACCGCCCACCGCGAACTGGACGATTCCCGCTACCAGGTGGTGATCACCGGTCAGGGCCTGGCCGTGGAACAGGCCGGACACCACCATCTCTACATTGGCCCGGCGTCGCCCGGAACTCCGGGCAGGGATGCTGTGCTGGACTTCTCCGTTGCCTTCCTTTCCCCAGGTGATGGTGACTGCATCCCGAGAGGCAACAACAGGCCACCCAACCACGCCCAGCAGCCGGACGGCTTCGCGGAGGCGGGTATCGGCGTCGAACTTTCACCTGCACTTTCAGTCATCGAAGCATCCGCCGCCTACTGGCCGGCGTTCTGGTCCTCGGGCGGGGCGATCGAGCTCGATGCCACCGATGATCCGCGCGCCAAGGAATTGGAACGCCGGATTGTGCTGTCCCAATACCTCACGGCGATCAATTGTGCAGGTTCATTGCCGCCGCAGGAGACGGGGCTCGTATGCAACTCGTGGCGTGGCCGCTTTCACTTGGAGATGCACTGGTGGCATGCGGCCCACTTTGCGCATTGGAACCGTGTGGAGCTGCTTCTGCCGTCGTTGCGGTGGTACTCAACGGTGTTGGAGACTTCACGGCAGACGGCCAAAGCGCAAGGATTCGACGGCGTTCGCTGGCCCAAGCAGGTGGGGCCGGACGGGCGGGAGAGCCCCAGCCCGATCGGCACATTCCTCATTTGGCAGCAGCCACACCCCATTTACCTGGCCGAATTGGTGTACCGGGCCAACCCCAGCCTCGAAGTCCTGGAAGAGTTCGCGGAGATCGTGTTCGAGTCAGCTGCCTTCATGGCCAGCTTTGCCCATCCCACATCGCGGGGATTCGAGCTGGGACCACCCCTGATTCCGGCGCAGGAGAGCTACGGCTCCATCCGGGCCAAGGTCACCAACCCCACCTTCGAGCTGGCCTACTGGCAGTGGGGCCTGCGCACGGCTTCTGCGTGGCGTGAGCGGCTGGGCCTGGAACCGGTGCCTGGATGGTCCGACGTTGCAGAGGGCATGGTTCCTCCGCGGGTGATCGACGGCGTGTACGCGGCGATCGATAGTGAACCGTTCACCATCCGCACCGACCACCCGTCCATGCTGTGCGCCCTCGGAGTCCTCCCGCTGACCGACATCATCGACCCCGACGTCATGCGCGCCACGCTCTCGGATGTCCTGGCCGACTGGGACTGGGGCAGCACCTGGGGCTGGGACTACCCGGTAATGGCCATGACGGCCGCCCGGTTGGAGGACCCGGAAGCTGCCGTGGAGGCACTCCTTTTGAGCGCCGGCAAGAACACCGTCCTCGCCAACGGCCACAACCGCCAGACCGATTCGTTGCCGCTGTACTTGCCCGGCAATGGCGGGCTTCTGGCCGCTGTCGCGTTGATGGCGGCCGGCTGGGACAACGGACCTGACCGTCACGCTCCGGGATTCCCGCCCGACTGGACAGTGTCGTGGGAAGGGCTGGTGCAGGCGCCGTGAGTACTTCCCTTTCGCAAGCACCGCGCCGCTACGCCATGATCGGTACGGGCAGCCGCTCCGAAATGTACGTCCGTGCACTGCTGGGCAGCCATTCCGACGTCGGCACTCCGGTTGCGTGGGTGGATTCCAATCCGGTGCGGATGGCTTACTACGACCGCCTCTTTGGCGAGTTGCGTCCGGGGGCCGCGCTGCCGCCGTCGTACTCCCCTGCCGAACTGGAACGCATGAAGGACGAGACAGGCGCCGATGCCGTAGTCATCACCACTCCCGACTTCACGCACCACGAGTATGTGATCGCCGCATTGAAGCTGGGCATGGACGTGGTGGTGGAAAAGCCCCTGACGGTGGACGCGGAGAAGGCCGCTGCGATCGCCGGGGCCGCCGCCGCGTCGGAAGCGAAGGTCACGGTCACGTTCAACTACCGGTATTCACCACGGAACACACTGGTCCGGCAATTGATCGACGCCGGAGAGATCGGCTCAGTGACTTCGGTCCACTTCGAATGGCTTTTGGACACCGGGCACGGCGCTGACTACTTTCGGCGCTGGCACCGGGAGAAGGAGAAGTCCGGTGGCCTGCTGGTCCATAAAGCAACCCACCACTTCGACCTGGTGAACTGGTGGACCTCCGGCGTTCCCGAGACCGTATTCGCGTTGGGAGGGCTGCGGTTCTACGGCGACGGCAATGCCGGCGCGTCCTCACCGGGGGCGGTGGACGGGCGGTTCAGCATGGACCTCGCGGACGACTCCAGAATGCAGCAACTGTTCAAGGATGCCGAGCATGTGGACGGGTACCGCCGGGACCAGGACGTCTTTGCCCCAGGCGTCAGCATCGAGGACAACATGAGCGTTCTGGTGGGCTACCGGAGCGGGGCCAGCCTGGCCTATACCCTGCACGCACACGCGCCGTGGGAGGGCTATCGGGTGGCCATCAACGGCACGCGCGGAAGGTTGGAATTGGACGTGGTGGAGAAGCCGCACCGTTCCCGGGACGCCGACCAGGCCGTGGACCCAAGCGCCCAGGATGAATCATCGGCGGGTGCCCTGGCGGACGCAGCTGCCCGCGATTCCCTGCGACCACGGTCCAGCAGGCTGCTCCTCCAAAAGCACTTTGAACGGCCCGTGGAGATCCCCATTCCTGTAGGTGTGGGGGGACACGGTGGCGGCGACCTGAAACTGCTCGACGACGTCTTCCGGGGTGCAGTTTCACCCGGTACGGGTGGCGCCTTGCCAGGCGAAGAAATCCTGGCCCGGCGTGCAGGTTACCTGGACGGCTTGCGGAGTATCGCCGTCGGGATCGCTGCGAACAGGTCCATAGCCACAGGCGAAGTTTCACGCATCAGTGAGCTGGGCTTCCCGGTCGACTGAACACCTGTGAACATGGCGGGCCCGCTGGTAGGTCGTTTCCCAACGACGTACCAGCGGGCCTGCGGTGTGATCAGGGGATATTGTCAGGCCTTGCTGGCGGCGAGCGCTTCTTCCAACTCGGAACGGATCTTGTCCCCGCCGCCGGAGCGCCACTCCTTAACGGCATCATCCCAGGCTGTCACCGGCTGCCTGCCTTGGAGGATGTCGTCACGGACTGAGCGAAGCTTCTTCTCCAACTGGCTGCCCTTCCGGACCTCGGTCTCGGAATACAGTCCCTCAACCGGGCTTGCGGTGCCATCGGGCAGTACCCGGCCCATCTGCTCATACTGGGCTTTGACCACAGCTTCCTCGCCAGGGAGGTACAGCACTGTGGGTGCGTCCGCCAGGTACTGCTGGCCGAGCTGGGTTTGCCCCACGCCGGTATCCAGCGGCACGGGGTCAGTGCCGGACAACGCGTAATGGACGCCCTGCACTCCGTACTTGCGGAACAGGTACTCTTCTGTGCCAAAGGGAGCGGCCAGCCAGTTGGCCACCTGCAGGAAGGTCTCAAGCCTGTCCCCGGCATTTTTGTTGAAGGCCACCACACTATGGGTGGGTGAGCCGATCCACAGGGAACCCTTGCCGCCATCGAATCCGGGGACGTCCAGGGCTGAGATCTTGAAGCCCTTCTGTCCAGCGGCTTGCTGGTAGTAGGCGGGCCAGGCGCTGTAGGCGTCTCCCGTGAAGTAGGCTGTCCCCGCCAGGAACCACTGTTTGTACTGGCCGGCGTTGGCGGCGAAGGCATCCGGATTCACCACGCCGTCGGCAAACATCTTTCGCCCCGCCTCCAATGCTTCCTTCATTTCCGGCGTCTCATCCTTGTTGGTGAGCTTGCCGCCTTCTTCCCGCCAGCCATTGGGCACGTTGAGGGTCTGTGCAATGAAGTTGATGGGTACCTGGGTCAGTGCCCACGTGTTGCCCTTGGGGTTGCTCAGGTCTTTGCAGAGGGAAAGGTACTCCTGGAAGCTCGCCGGCTGGGCGGTGATGCCCTTCTCCGCAAGCAGGTCCTCACGCCTGTATTGGATGGTGCTTTGGAGGACGCCACGGGGAATGGGGATGGCGAAGATCTCGCCGCCGAACATCGCAGCTGACCACGACTCCGTTGGAATGTTGGCCAGGAACGGGTAATCCTTGATGGCACTGCCGGAGAGGTGTTTGGTGAGGTTTGCTGCCTTGGCTTGGAGGAGCTGCGGGACAGAGTTGGCCCCACGGGCTACCTGGAAGATGTCCGGCAGGGAGTCTCCAGCCACCACTGTGGCGAACTTGCTGGGATAGTCGGTGGCGGGAGTCATGGATATCTGGAGCTCCGAGCCCAGCCTGCGGTTGAGTTCCTGCCAGTAGGCATTCTTGTCCATCCCCGGCGGAATGGGTGAGGACGTCTGGACCATGGACGTGATGGCCTTTCCATCCCCGGGTGCCTTGGCCAACGCCTTCACCGGCTGCGCAGGGTAGCGATAGAACACGTCAGGGATACCAAGATCGGTGCCCTTGAGGTCCGGTGTCACCCCTTCGTAGCGGATGAAGTCCGGCAAGGTTCCCTTGGCTTGGGCGCCACCAGCACCTCCCGACGCGCCTGGCGTGCAGGCGGTGAGCAGCGGTCCACCCAGTGCTGCCAGCGCCAGGACTCCCAAGGAGCCGCGACCAAAATTCCTGCGGCTGAACTCTTTCTGTGAAGCGTATTCGTGTACGGCCATGGTTTTTCTAACCTTTCACGGCGCCAGTGAGGACGCCCTTGGCGAAGTGCTTTTGAAGGAAGGGATAAACAATGAGGATGGGGACAAGGGAGAGGACCAGGATGGCCATTTGGATGGAGGGCTGCGGCGGCATGCTTTCCATGACCCCGCTCAGGTCTCCTTGGTCCAGCTGGGCGTTGTTGACCACGTAGGTTCGCAGCACCAGTTGGAGCGGCCACTTGGCGCTGTCATTGAGATACAGCAGGGCGTTGAAGAAGGCGTTCCAGTAACTCACCGCGTAGAAGAGACCGATAACGGCAAGCACGGCTTTGGACAACGGCAGGCAAATCCGACTGAAGATCTGCCACTCCCCTGCACCGTCGATCCTGGCGGACTCCAGCAGCTCTGACGGGATCTGGCTGAAGAACGCACGGATCACGATCACGTTGAAGCCACTCACCATGGACGGGACGATCAGCGCCCACAGGGAGTCGATGAGGCCCACTTCCTTGACCACCAGGTAGGAGGGAATCATGCCCGGCGAGAACAGCAGGCTGAAGAGCACCAGCAACAGCATGGTCTTCATTCCGAATGCCCCCGGCCGGGCCAGGGCGTAACCGAGGAGGCTGGTCACCAGGAGCGACAACAACGTGCCGGCAATGGTGACGAACCCCGACACCGCCAACGCCTGGGTCACCACCCCGCCGGACAGGATGGACTGGTAGGCCCCCAGGTTCACGGTGTCCGGGAGGATCACGAACCCGCCGTTGCGCGTGACGTGTTCGGGACTGGAGATACTCGTCGACAAAATGCCAAGGAAAGGAAGTACGACGGCGGCACACGCCGCGGTGAGGATCACGCCTTTGATGGCACGCATCACCGGCCCGGGCGGTTCGACACCGTTAACGGTCCTGCGTTTCCGTCGCGCCGGGGGCGCCTTTGCAGTGGCACCCCGTGTCGCGGTGTTTGCTGTTCGCGTGGAGTCCTGGGTGGTGGTCATGCTTTGTACACTCCGTTCTCTCCGAAGGCGTGGGCGATCTTGTTGGCGGCCAGTACCAGGACCACACCGATGAGTCCCTTGACCAACCCGACGGCGGTGGACACACCCCAACTGCCGCCGACGATGCCGTTGTTATAGACGTAGGTGTCAAGCACTTCGGACGCTTGGACTCCTACTGCGGCCTGCTGGAGGATGATTTGTTCGAAGCCCACGCTGAGGGAGTCGCCGAGCTTGAGGATGAGGAGCAGGATGATGATCCCCCGCAGGCCGGGGAGCGTGATGTGCCACAGTTGGCGCCAGCGACCTGCCCCGTCCACGGCTGTGGCTTCATAGAGCGAGGAATCGATCTGGGACAGCGCGGCAAGGAACAGGATGGTTCCCCAGCCGGTGTCCTTCCAGACCACCTGGGAGGTGAGCAAGGCGAAGAAAGTGTCCGGGTTCCCCAGGACGTCCACGGCGGCCCAGCCGTTTGACCGGAGGAAGTTGTTGACCATCCCCGACCCGCCGAACATCTGCTGGAAGATCGCCACCACAATCACCCACGAGAGGAAGTGGGGAAGGTAGAGAATCGACTGGACCAGCCGCTTGATGCGTTCTGACAGCAAGCTGTTGAGCAGCAGGGCGAGGACGATCGGAACGGGGAAGACGAAGACTGTCTGAATGAACGTCAGCACCAGGGTATTGCGGAGGGCATTCAAGAAGTCCGGATCTCCGTTGAACAGGACGTCGAAGTTCTCCAGTCCCGTCCACATCGACTCCCAGATGCCCAGGAAGGGCTGGTAGTCCTTGAAGGCGATGACGTTCCCCAAGAGGGCGACGTAGTGGAACAACAAGAGCAGCACCATACCGGGCAGCGCGAACGCGAGCAGCATCCTGTCCCGCCACAGCCGCTGCCACCAAGCAGGTTTTCGACGGGCTGCGGGTTGGGCTGGTTCGGTCAGGGACGTTGGTGGTTTCCGGTCTGTTTCCGTTGACATACGGCACCCTTCGAAGGCACGCCGCTGGGAAGACGCCTTGATTGATACGTTTCAGAAGAAGTGACCGGAGCGGACACCTGCGTCGGGAAGTTCCCAGCAACTCCAACGCGGCCGGTAAGGAGCCCGGCCTGGGTCCGCTCCGGAGCTTGTTAGTCCAGCTCGAGCCGGATGGCGTCGTAGGCAACCTGGTTGACTGCCACGGGGTCCGCTCCGTCGTTGATGGTGAACGTCAGCGTGTTGTTGCCCCTCTTCAGAAGAGCTGCATCAAACCGGAATTCACGGCAGAAGTTCCGGCCGGCATGGGAGCTGCGGTACGTGGCACCTTTGGCGTCCGAGGGCTGGAACTCCCAGACGAACGGCTCCCCGTTGACGCGGATCGTGAGATTGGTGGTCACATTGGGCACTGGAATGGCTGAGCCCATGGCCCAGGCGGCGAGGGCCACCGTGAGCGTGGCCTTCCGCCCCTTTCCGGCAGCTTTATCCGCATCGAAGGCTGCGAGGTCGAAGGAAAGGGACCACGGCGCCTGGGGCTTCCCCTCCAGCACCTGGTGCTGGATGTAGCCCCAGTCCTGCGGCCCGCTCTTCCCCACCGTGTACTGCACACCCTCGGGAAAGTCGCCCGCGAAGAGAGCGAAGGCATCGTAACGGCGGGATTCTTCGCCGCGGCGGTACTCAGCCGACGTCCTGTCAGGAGTGCCAAGCTGCCAGAGGGTTTTACCGTTGGCAGCCGGTTTCCACTCCACGTTCTTGATCTTGAGCTGCCCGCGATCCACCACCACATCATCCATGAAGTACTCACCCCACACGCCAGGCTTGGTGACCGTGAGCCGATACGTGCCAGGCCGAACATTCGCCAGCGCGAAGGAACCGTTCCGTTCCATGTCCGCCCAGTACTGAAAGCCTTCGGTAGTGTCCTGGGCAGCCACCCTGTTATCGGAGAGAATGACCAGGGCGCCCTCCATGCTCTTCTCTCCGGGGACCTTCACCTTGCCGGTAACCGTGACCCGGGATGTGCTGGGGACCCACCCCTCCAGCGCTACCCGATCGTAGAAGGCCGCGTGCTTGTTGAAGAGGGCGTAGGACGCCGCCTCACGGCGCATCCGGGCAGGATCCGTTCCCTGGGTCAGCAGCACGAAGTACGGACCGTACGTCTTGGCCCAGTCACCGTAGGTATCTACGGGCATGGCGCCAAAGTGTGTGGCGTGGGGCTCTACGAGCAGCACGGGCGCTTCCGTCGTTTGATGCAGGGTGAGGTCCTGCCGGAAGGGGCCACCATTGAAGGATTCACGGTTGGGCATGACCGACCAGATCCCGTAACCATTGCCATACAAGCCATGGACTGAGTGGTCCCGCATGGAAACGGCCCAATCGTACTTGGTGTAATACCGGCGCGCGTACGCGCTGCCTGTGCCGGCAAGGTCATGCGTGGCGTCCATGACCATCGGCCCGGCCTGAAGATCCTGAGGGGTAGGCATCCGGGCGGCCGCAGAGCGCCACGGCGTCCCGAAGGAGTCCTCCTCCACACTGGCATGGGTGAAGATTTGCGGGTCGACCCAAGCAACGAACCGGTGCTGCTCTACGTGCACCCCCGCATGTGCGGAGCTGTGGGAAAAGCGCGGTGCCAAGTGGAAGCCCGGCTCGCCGGAGCGGAAGATGAAGTTCCACTGGCGGGTGTAGGGGCCGGACTCCGAGGCATTGAGCACTGCGGAGACCACTACGAAGTCCTGCTCCTGACGCACGGAAAAGCTCGTACCCGGAGCATATTCGCCGCCTGGGGCACCAAGGACGCTGGTCACCTGGTCGAACCGGCCCCGGCCTGTCTTGCCCAATAATTCCTGCCCGTCAAGCTTCAGGGATACGAGGCGGGCGTTGCTGGCTTTGTCGAACACAGCCTGGACCCGCCCGTTGTCCACGGTGATCTGGGCGGAGTTCTCTGTATAGCTCGGCGCAGGGCCGCTGGCGGGACCCTCATGAGCGGCTACTGCCGGCGTTTGGGCAATTGCGACGGCGGCGAAGGCCAGAGTGGTTCCTGCGGCGCTGAAGGTATGGAATTCCCTGCGGGAGATCATCGTCGATCCTTTCAAGGCGGTTGGGTCAACAACATTCATCCACCGCATGACAAGGCCGTCAAGAGCTTTGACACGATTCAGACTCGCCCAAGAAACCGTTTTCCGCAGAATGTCAGGGAAAAGCGTACATCTGATGTTTAAATTCATATCTCACTATATGAGACGAAATCCTCGGTGAATCCAGAGCTGGGAGCGCTTACATCCGATGAATGAGCATCTCCGCGGTCGCGCATAACCGAGGCCGGCGCCCGGGCGAATCAGCTCTTTCGAGGTCCCACGGCAGCCCCGACAAGAGCCCCAAGCCCTACCCCGATGAGGATGCCCAGGAAAGGGGACTTGAAGATCAACTGGCCGACGATCAGGCCAACAGCAGCCCCAAGGAGGCAGCCGATCCATAGTGGGTTGTTCATGGCGTCTCCCGGGAAGAGAATCTCAGGTGCGGGGCGCTACACGGCGCGACCCAAGGACCTTCTTGCGCGGGGTCTCCCCCGACTCAGTATCGGCCTCGCGAATGGCCGACCACGACGCCGAGACGAGGTACACCTGGCTCACCAGGTTGAACCAGATCAGCAGGCCGATGATGATGGCAAACGATGCCAGGACGGGGTTGTTGCCGGACCGGGCCAGAAGTTCGGTACTGAAGAATTGCAGGACCGTGGTACCAACGCCCGCGAGCACCACGCCTTCCAAGAACGCGCGGCGCCCCAGCTTGAGGCCACCTGCAATATGGAACAGTACTGCCGCCGTCGCGCAGTTCAGGAGGAGCGGAACCACGATCTTGACGGTGGCGGCGATGGGCGAGGCCACTGCCTCGTCCAGTTTCAGCAGCTCGAAGATCCAGTCAGCAGCTGTTCCAAAAATCAGGGAGGCACCGGCACTGACCACCAGAATGACTCCGAGGAGCAACAGGGTGCCGGCGTCGATCAGTTTTTGCAGGAGTCCGTTGCGGAGGAGAGGGTCAGCGTTCATGACGCCGCGCAGGCCCTCCCTGACGCTGGCAATCCACCCGAGTGACGTGAAGACGGTCACGGCAGCGGCGATGAGGGCGGTCCAGCCGAGGCCGGACGGGTTCAGCAGTGTTTGCGGATCCACCAGCCCTTCACCGCCATTGACCTGCAGGAGGCCAGGCGCCGCGGACGCCACACTGCCGATGACAGCGTCTTCAAGTACCGGGTTGCCGCCCAAGACGATGCCGGCGATCGCGAAGCCGGTGGTCAGCAGACCCGTCACGGAGAAGAACATGTTGAAGCCAATACCCGCACTCAACAGAGGCCCGTGCTGGCGTGTGTAGTGCTGGAAGGAACGCAAGGCACGGTTGGTGTTCAGCCTTGCCATGAAAAGGGCAAAGAATGCCCCGGCCTTCTTCGGCAGTCCATCACCGGCGCGCTTGGACTGGCCCCAGTCCTGCCTCTTGCGAAGCAGCTCAAGTTTGAGCTTGGCCAGCTCAGTTGGCAGCGGAGGAGCGTCCGCCTGCGTGGCGTGAATCCGCTTGCTGTTCTTCGTCAGTATCGCCGCCAAAGTCGAGCTCTTCCCGTAGCTGCCATATTCCATTGGTGTCGTGCTCGTAAAGTCCCATGCTAACCACAGGGAAGGTCGCCCGGTAATCTCTGAGGACCGTTTCGGCCTCATCCAGATTTTCCTGGGCTACATCGTGCGCCACGGTGACGTGAGGATGGTACGGGAAGGGCAGCAATCGTTCGAGGGGCCCGGTTTGGAGTTTCTCGTGCAACTGCACGCACTCTTCAAAGCCTTCTTCCACGTTGACGAACACCACGGGTGAGACCGGCCGGAAAGAACCTGTTCCGGAAATGGTGATGTGGAAGGGTTCCTGGGTCCGGGCCACTTCCCGCACATGCTCGCGCGTAGCGGCCCAGTCCTGGGTAGGTGTGGTGGTAATCAGCGTGATGTGGGCAGGAATGACCTCGGCCATGGGGTCACCGAAAGAAGCCCGCCATTCCTGCAGTTCGCGGGCGATCTCCGGCGGAAAGCCGAGGATGACACCAACACACATGGTGTCCCCGTCGCCGCAGTCGGTGCCGGTCACACCCGTCTGGCGAGAGTCGTCCGGACCGACACCCTTGCGGGTGTCGGTCTTGACGTTGAGCTGGCCAGCGGAGCACATGGAGTTAGCGGACTCCCAGGTCGCGGTGGGCATCTCCGCGGTAGGGCAGGAAACCGACCTTGGAATAGACGTCCGCGAGAGTGGCTGACGCAATGTCGCGTGCCTTGTCCGCGCCGAGGGCCAGGAGGCGGTCCAGTTCAGCGGGATCGGCCAGGAGCTCGTTGGCCCGCTCCCGAATAGGCGCCAGGTGCCCGGAGACGAGTTCCGCGAGGTCAACCTTGAGGTGCCCGTACATCTTGCCTTGGTAATCAGCCACGATCTTCTCTACCGGTATGCCGCTGATGGCCGAGTAGATGGTCAGCAGGTTTGATACACCCGGCTTGTTCTCGCGGTCGTAGCGGATCTCGGTTTCAGTGTCCGTGACGGCCGACTTGATGCGCTTGGCCACCGTCTTGGGATCATCCAGGAGGTTGATCAGGCCGGCCGGTGACTCCGCAGACTTGGACATCTTGGCGTTGGGGTTCTGGAGATCGTAGATCTTGGCCGACTCCTTCTGGATGAAGGCCTCCGGCACTTGGAACGTCTCCCCGAACCGGCTGTTGAAGCGGTTGGCGAGGTCCCGGCTGAGCTCCACGTGCTGCCGCTGGTCTTCGCCCACCGGCACACCGTGCGGCTGGTAGAGGAGGATGTCGGCGGCTTGCAGGATCGGGTAAGTGAACAGGCCAACGCTGGCGTGGTCCGAACCCTGCTTCTGTGCCTTGTCCTTGAACTGCGTCATGCGGGCGGCTTCGCCCATGCCGGTGATGCAGTTCAAGACCCACGCGAGCTGGGCGTGCTCTGGAACCTGGGACTGGACGAAGAGGGTGCACTTCTCCACGTCCACGCCGCCCGCAATGTACTGCGCGGCGGTGACGCGGGTGCGGTGGGCGAGCTCGGCAGGGTCCTGGGGCACGGTGATGGCGTGCAGGTCCGGGATGAAGTACACGGCGTCGTACTCGTCCTGCATCCGGACCCAGTTGACCAGGGCGCCGAGGTAGTTGCCCAGGTGCAGGGAGTCAGCGGAGGGCTGCATGCCGGACAAGACGCGGTGCTTCGCGCCAACGGCAAGCTTGGTGGATGTGGTGGTCTGCGGTACCGCTGCAGTGCCGGTTTCAGTCGTGGTGGAACTAGTCATGGAGGAATACCTTAGGAAGCTTAGAGCCGGTAGTCGACTACCAGCGGTGCGTGGTCGGAGAAGCGGGTGTCCCACGAAGGCGCCCGGTCCACGACAGCCGAGAAAGCGGCTGCTGCAAGGCCCGGTGTGGCCAGGTGGTAGTCGATGCGCCAGCCTGTGTCAGTGTCAAAGGCTTTACCGCGCTGGGACCACCAGGTGTAGGGGCCGGCGACATTACCTGCCAGGCCCCTGTGGACATCCCTCCATCCGATTTCTTCGCCGAGGAAGCGGTCAAAGTACGCGCGCTCCTCCGGGAGGAAGCCGGCACGCTTGACGTTGCCCTTCCAGTTCTTGATGTCCAACTCTGTGTGTCCGACGTTGAGGTCGCCCACCACCAAAGCGTTGTCGCTGTGCTTGGCGAGCTCAGGCAGGCGCACAGTCATGGCGTCCAGGAAGCGGAACTTGTCATCCTGCTTGGGTGTTCCCACTTCTCCGGAGTGCACGTAGGCGCTGACGACGGTGAGAGTGGTGGATTCGCCGGCACCGTTTTTGACGGTGTAGTCGGCTTCGACCCAGCGCCCCGAGGTGTCGAAGTAGTCGTCGCCAATACCGACGCGGGTAGCCGTAGGCTCCTCGCGGGAAGCGATGGCGACACCGGCACGGCCCTTGGCTTCAGCTTCGGTGTGGAGGATGTGCCAGCCTTCGCCGATCAGCTTCCTGACGATGTCATCAGGTGCGCGGACTTCCTGCAGGCAGAGAATGTCAACGTCGCGGGGCTCCAGCCATTCCGCCATGCCGTTCTTGTAGGCAGCCCTCAGGCCGTTGACGTTAACTGACGCGATGCGAAGGAAGTCCTTCTTCAATGCCGTACTCACCCGGTCCACTCTAGTCGATGATGGTGCCGGCTACGGGCTCGTCCGAGCCGCCGGAAGACTTGATCATGTCGCGCGCATTGGTGGCCGTAATGGCGATGGTTTCCAGTGCGCGGTTGATGGTGTCCTGATCGGCGGCACCGCCCTTGGCCCGCTCTTCATCCACAACACGGACCTGTACCTGGACGATCTTGAAGGAGTGGTCCAGTTTGAGGTCGCGAACCTCATCTGACTTGCTGCGTTCGGCTACGACGCGCGTGCCGCCACTGTCGGCAGCGGACGACGACGGCGCGCGGCCGGCTGCGGCGTTGAAGGCATTCTGCGCTTCGGTCAGCTTTGCGCCGGCCCGCTGCGCGGCCTTGCGGATGCTCAACACCACGAAAGCGGCCAGAGCCAGCCAGCCGAAGGCCACTACTGCGACGACCCAACCCACAACATCGTTCTGGTTTGCCGCGAAAATGACGGCCACCAGGAACGCGATGATGACGACGGTCATCCCCAGGCCGCCAATGCGGAAGCCCTTGAACATGCCTTTGCCGGCGGGGGACGTGGACGGGTGCGGGTCACCGAGAGATTGCATGGACCCATTCTCTCAAATCCACGAAGGTGCCTGCGCCCGCTTCCACGGACGGCGAACACCGGCCCCCAAGCCCCGGGTTTTTGTACAGCTAATGCCCCCAAGACGCCGTTTTCGGGGCATTAGCTGTACAAAAACTCCATCACTTGAGGAACAGCCGGCGCAGCCTTCCGGTAGTCAGCATGATGCCGAGCGCAATCATCACCACGTAGTAGCCCACATGGATGGCGGTAGCCGGACTGAACGAGCCCACACTGATTTGCCGCAGCAGCTCCACGCCGTGCCACAGTGGCATGGCCTGGATGAACCACTGGATCACCTGCGGGTAGACGCTGAGCGGGTAGAACGTGGCGCTGAACAGGAACATGGGCAGCAGGAAGAAGTTGATCCAGTCCATCTGCTGGAAGGTCTTCATGAAGCTGGTGATGCCCATCCCGAAGCTCGCGAAGCCGAAAGCGATCAGTACCGAGGCGGGAATGACCAGGATGGCCCACCAACTGGTGAGCAAACCCATGACGCCCATGACGGCGGTAAATCCAGTGGCGTACAGAAGCCCGCGCAGAAGGGCCAGGAAGATCTCGCCGATTGCTACATCCAATGGCCCCAGGGACGTGTAAAGCATCCCCTGGTACAGCTTGGCGAAGTTCATCTTGAAGAAGACGTTCCACGTGGAGTCGTAAATGGCGCCGTTCATGGCCGAAACGGCCAGCAGCGCCGGGGCAATGTAGGCCGCGTAACTGATCTCCTCGCCGCCTGGGCCTTGGACCGTGCCCACGATCGAACCCATGCCCACTCCCATGGCCAACAGGAACAACACCGGCTCAAAGAATCCTGACACCATGACCAGCCAGGTGCTGGACTTGGCCGCCATCAATCCGCGGCCCACCACTGCCTTGGCGTTGCGGGAGTACAGGGAACCGAACTTCCGCTCACGGGCACGATCCGTGGCGCTGTGGCCACCCGTCAAGACATTCATGAGCCCATCCTTTTCACGAACTGGCGCCGGACAAGCAGCCACCCTACGGCCGCGGTCACCAGCAGGAACACCACGTGGATGATGGTCAGCAACGGATCTTGATCCATCCCGTAGGTGAAGACCCGGCCCAGCTCAGTCCCGTGCCACACCGGTGAAATCCACCCGATCCAACGGACGGCGATCGGCAGGGAATCCAGCGGGAAGAACGTCCCCGAGAACAGGAAGAGCGGCATCACAATAAAGCGTTGCACCAGCGCAAACTGCCCCTTGTCCTGTTTGATGCTGGCCGCATATGCCATCAGCGGCAGGCCGAAGGACAGCGCCGCCACGGTGGCCACGAGCGAAGATACCCAGCCCCACGGACTCGGCGAAGCGCCGAAAAGTGCCACCACCACGAAGTACACCACCGATTGCAGGAGGAACCTCAGGGTGCTGGCCATGATGTGGCCACTGGCAATTTGCTCGGGAATCAGCGGCGAGGCGTGCGGGCCATAGAACACGCGGCGCCATTTGAAGCCGTCCATGACGGGATAGGAAAACTCCCCCGACGCCGTCATCACTGCGGCCGAAACCAACAACGCCGGAGCCACAAATTCCAAGTAGCTGACGCCGCCGAATGCCGACTCGCTGTTGGCGTCCACCAGGCTGGCGAGCCCAACTCCCATGGCGAAGAGATACGCCACCGGCTGCCCCACGCTGTAGAGCACCACGGACCAGCCGTAGTTCCGCATGACGCGGAGGACCTGCTCGGCGTAGAAGAAGGAACCCCATCGCCGCGCCCTCGCAGCCGAAACCTCAGGCGAGTGTGCCCGCAGCGGACGCTCCGCCGTCGTGAGTGGTTTGGCGGTTCCGCCAGTCGACGGTCCCCTAGTCAACGAGGCTCCTGCCGGTCAGCCGCAGGAACACGTCCTCCAGCGACGAACGGCGGACCAGCGAGGTCATCGGCCGCAGCCCGCGCGCGGTGACCTGCTCCAGCGCGGCCTCGCCGTCGTGCGCGTAAATGAGTACGCGGTCGGGCAGCGTTTCGAGCCGCTCACCGATGCCTTGAATTTCGACGCCGATGGTCGCGTTCCGCTCGGATCCGAACCGGAGCTCGAGTACTTCGCGCGACGAGTGCTCGCGGATCAGGGTGGCCGGCGAACCCTCCGCCATGATCCGGCCCTTGTCCACCACGATCAGGCGATCGCAGAGTTGCTCGGCCTCGTCCATATAGTGCGTGGTGAGGATCAGGGTGACGCCATTTTCCTTGAGCCGGAACAGCCGGTCCCACAGGATGTGGCGGGCCTGCGGATCGAGGCCGGTGGTGGGCTCGTCCAGGAGGAGGATCCGTGGCTCGTTGATGAGCGAGCGGGCGATGGTGAGGCGCCGCTTCATGCCGCCGGAGAGTGCGTCGACCTTCGAATTGGCCTTGTCCGTCAGCTGCGCGAATTCCAGCAGTTCGTCGGCTTTCGGCCGCAAGTAGCTCAGGGGAAGGCCGAAGTACCGTCCGTAGACGATCAGGTTCTCGCGGACCTTGAGCTCTTCGTCGAGGTTGTCCTGCTGCGGAACCACTCCAAGGTGTGCCCTGACTTCGGGACCATGGGATTCAGGATCCAGCCCCATGATGGTCAACGAACCGGACGTGCGCTGGGAGACGCCGCCGATCATCTTCATGGTGGTGGATTTGCCTGCGCCGTTGGGGCCCAGCAGCCCGAAGGACTCCCCCGCAGGTACGTCAAAGGAGATGTTGTCCACGGCGGTGAGCTCACCATAGGTCTTTGTGAGGTTCCGGGCGCTGATGACGGTTGGTCGGTTCATGTCGACGCTGGATTGCGAGGATTCTGACGGTGTTGGTGACGGTGTCGGAGAGCGGGTTGCTTCATTGTGCACCCTCAGCAGACTAGTAGCGCCCACGGACATGTGAAAGGGCTCTTGCACATATTGTTGCAAGAGCCCTCTCGTTTCAGGCTTGGGAACTTAGGCGATGCCCGCCTGGCGCTCAGCACTCTCCACGACGTTCGCGAGCAGCATGGCACGGGTCATCGGGCCTACGCCGCCCGGGTTCGGGGACAGCCAGGCGGCGACGTCGGCAGCTGCCGGGTCCACATCTCCGGTGACAACAGCCTTGCCGTTGCCGTCGTCCACGCGGCTGACACCGACGTCGAGCACTATTGCACCCGGCTTAAGGTCCTCAGCCTTGATCATGTGCGGCACGCCGGCAGCGGCGATCACGACGTCGGCCTGCTTGAGTTCTGCGGGCAGGTCCACCGTTCCAGTGTGGGCCAGGATGACCGTGGCGTTGACTTCCTTGCGGGTCAGCAGGAGACCGATGGGGCGGCCGATGGTGACGCCGCGGCCAACCACCAGGACACGCTTGCCCTTGAGTTCAATGTTGTGGCGGCGAAGCAGCTCCACGCAGCCCTTGGGCGTGCAGGGAAGCGGGGACTTCATCTCACCGTTGACGTTGGCCACCAGGCGGCCAAGGTTCATCGGGTGCAGGCCATCGGCGTCCTTGTCAGGGTCCATGGCTTCCAGGATGACGTCCTGGTCAATGTGCTTGGGCAGCGGCAACTGGACAATGTAACCAGTGCACTCCGGGTTGTCGTTGAGCTCACGAACAACCTCCAGGAGGTCTTCCTGGGAGATGTCTTCGGGGAGGTCGCGGCGGATGGACTTGATGCCCACCTCGGCGCAATCCTTGTGCTTGCCTCCCACGTACCAGGTGCTGCCGGGGTCGGAACCCACCAGGATGGTGCCCAGGCCCGGGACGATTCCCTTGGCGGCGAGAACGGAAACGCGGGTGGTCAGTTCTGCCTTGATGGCTGCGGCGGTGGCCTTGCCGTCAAGGATCTGTGCGGTGGACTGTGTCATTCCATCTGCTCTTTCTGGTGGGTGACCTAATGGCTCATGCCAACGGGACCCGCCGCCGTTAGTGTGGCGGCGGATCCCGTGGGCTCCGGATCAGTGCCCGGGTGATGCGTTGCTTAGCCGCGGAAACGCGGATTTACCACTGCTCGTGCTGCGGGTACAGCGGGAAGTCGGCTGCGAGTTTGTCGACGCGGGACTGCAGCGACTCGACGTCTGCCGAGGAACCGGCCTTGAGCGTGGTGGCGATGATCTCGGCAACCTCGGTGAACTCGGTGGCACCGAATCCGCGGGTAGCCAGGGCAGGCGTACCAATGCGGAGGCCGGAGGTGACCATCGGCGGGCGGGGATCGAACGGAACAGAGTTGCGGTTCACGGTGATGCCCACGGAGTGCAGGAGGTCTTCGGCCTGCTGGCCGTCCAGCTGCGAGTTCCGGAGGTCAACCAGGACCAGGTGAACGTCGGTGCCGCCGGTGAGGACCGAGACGCCTGCTTCGGCGACATCGGGCTGGTTGAGGCGGTCAGCGATGATCTTGGCACCTTCGAGGACGCGCTCCTGGCGCTCCTTGAACTCTTCACCGCCGGCAATCTTGAAGGCAACGGCCTTGGCGGCGATGACGTGCATGAGCGGTCCACCCTGCTGGCCCGGGAAAACGCTGGAGTTGAGCTTCTTGGCCCACTCCTGCTTGCCAAGGATCACGCCGGAACGGGGGCCGGCCAGGGTCTTGTGGACCGTGGAGGTGACGACGTCGGAGTACGGGACCGGGCTCGGGTGCAGGCCGGCTGCAACCAGACCGGCGAAGTGCGCCATGTCCGTCCAGAGAAGCGCGCCAACCTCGTCGGCGATGGAGCGGAAGGCAGCGAAGTCGAGGTGGCGCGGGTAAGCGGACCAACCGGCGATGATGACCTGCGGCTTCTCGGCGATGGCCTGCTCGCGCAGCTTGTCCATGTCAATGCGGAAGTTGTCTTCTTCAACCTGGTAAGCAGCTACGTTGTAGAGCTTGCCGGAGAAGTTCAGCTTCATGCCGTGGGTCAGGTGCCCACCGTGTGCCAGGGACAGGCCCAGGATCTTGTCGCCGGGAGTGATCATGGCGGAGAGAGCGGCAGCGTTGGCCTGCGCACCGGAGTGCGGCTGGACGTTGGCGAACTCAGCACCGAAGAGTTCCTTGACGCGGTCGATCGCAAGCTGTTCGGCGACGTCGACGTATTCACAACCGCCGTAGTAGCGGCGGCCCGGGTAGCCCTCGGCGTACTTGTTGGTCAGGACGGAGCCCTGGGCTTCCATGACGGCGCGGGGGGCGAAGTTTTCGGACGCAATCATTTCCAGGGTGCCGCGCTGGCGGCCAAGTTCCTGGTTAAGGACTGCTGCGATCTCGGGATCGAGATCGGCAAGCGACTGGTTGCTGACAGACGCGGAAGTGGTTGTGGTAGTCACGGAAATCTCCTGGCTAGGCAACGGGTGGTGCTACAGGTCAGGCTACCGGCAGCAGCATTCCCGCGTCCCCTTTTTGACGGAGGGATCGGTCACGTGCGTGCAGCGGTAAGACATGACCCTCGGCCCAGGCGTACGATCCGTGGTCTTCATGATTGCCGCTCCCTGGTGGTAGTCCACCCAACGCCAGTTGCGACCCGTTAACAGTACAACAACGCGGCACAGGTAGGCTTGATCGTGTGACTGAATCCACCGCTTTCGTAGTAACACTTTCCTGCCCCGACCGCCCCGGCATCGTCCATGCGGTAGCCGGAGCCCTGCTTTCGGCCGGCTGCAATATCGCCGATTCCCAGCAGTACGGAAGCCCCAGCACAGGCAACTTTTTCATGCGCGTGGAGGCATCGACGTCGTCCTCTCAGGACGAACTGGCGGCCGCGATGCGTCCGGTAGCCGAATCGTTCGGCATGACCTGGCAAATTAATCCTGTTGGCGAAAAGGTCCGCACCATCATCCTGTGCTCCAAGGACGCGCACTGCCTGAACGACCTCCTGTTCCAGCAGCGCACCGGGACCTTGCCCATCGACGTGCCGGCCATCGTGTCCAACCACCGGGACCTTGAATCGTTGGCGGAGTTCTACGGCATCCCGTTCCACCACATCCCCGTGACGCCGGAAACCAAGCCCCAGGCCGAGGCACAGCTCCTGAAGCTCATCGCCGAACACGATGTTGAACTGACCGTACTTGCCCGCTACATGCAGGTCCTCTCCAACGATCTCTGCACGGAGTTGAACGGCAAGGCCATCAACATCCACCACTCGTTCCTGCCCTCCTTCAAGGGCGCCAAGCCGTACCACCAGGCCCACGCGCGCGGAGTCAAGATCATCGGCGCTACCGCCCACTACGTGACGGCCGACCTCGACGAGGGCCCGATCATCGAGCAGGAAGTCATCCGCGTCGACCACGCACGCACGGCTGCCCAGTTCGTCCAGATGGGCCGCGACGTCGAAGGCCGCACGCTGGCCCAGGCGGTCCAGTGGCATGCCGAACACCGGGTGCTCCTCGACGGCACCCGGACCGTGGTATTCAACTGACGCCGCTCCTATGCTGAGGGTATGCGGGGCATTCCTCACGCCGAGCACGAGGCTGATTTGGCGGTCTACTACGACCGTCAGGCGCCTGTCCGGAACACCCGTGCGCTCACGCCACACCGTGTCGAGTGCAGAGAATGGTTTGTCCGGCTCCTGAAATCCGAACACCGTCATTCCTTGTTCGAACTGGGGTGCGGCACGGGTGTTGAGGGCTTGGAGTTTGTCCGCGCCGGATTGCACTACACCGGGGTGGACTTGTCTTCTGAGAGCGTCCATCTGGCGCGCTCGGCCGGCTTGGAGGCTACCGTTGCCAGCGGCCGCAGCCTGCCGTTCACGGATGCTGTCTTTTCAGCTGCGTGGACCATGAGCACGCTTCTGCATGTCCCCAACAGCGGAATTCACGACGTCGTCCGCGAACTTGTGCGGGTCACCGCACCTGGTGCGCCAATCGCCGTCGGACTCTGGTCAGGTGAGGATTGCGAGGTCCTCAACCCGGAGGACCTTGAGGAACCGCGGCGGTTCTTCAGCCGCCGCAGTGATGACACCGTGCTCAGGATTTTCGGCGGGCATGGCTCGGTTGAGCATTTCCGCACGTGGCCTGAGGGCGTGGGCGTGGAGTCCGGGCCGGGCGCGGGCAACTGGGTCCAGCACTACCAATTCCTGGTCCTCCGCACCCCGGCACCCAACTAAGCTGGGCACCATGGCTCCCTCTTACACGTTCGCCGGGGACACCCCGGCCATCCATGAATCCGCCTTCGTGGCACCCACTGCATCCATCATCGGCAAGGCCACGTTGGCCCAGGATTCCAGCGCCTTCTACGGCGTCTCCGTCCGCGCGGACACGGCTGCGATCAGCGTCGGCGCGGGTTCGAACCTCCAGGACAACGTAGTCCTCCACGCCGACCCCGGTTTCCCCTGCACTGTGGGCGAGCGCGTGTCCGTGGGGCACAGCGCAGTAGTCCACGGGTGCACTGTGGAGGACGACTGCCTGATCGGCATGAGCGCAACCATCCTCAACGGCGCGGTGATCGGTACGGGCTCACTCATTGCCGCTGGCGCCGTGGTGTTGGAAGGCACGGTCATTCCCCCACGCTCCCTGGTGGCTGGCGTACCTGCGAAGGTCCGCCGTGAACTCACCGATGAGGAGTTTGAGGGTGTGAAGCACAACGCCTCGCACTACAAGGAACTCGCGGCGGCGCACCGGGACATGCACGCTTAACGCCGAATACGGGGCCCGCTCTGCATCCACACCCGATGGGTTTGGGACGCAGGGCGGGCCCCGCAACGCACAGAACTTAGTCCAGACTGATCGGGCCGAGCTCGTCCAGGAGGTCGCCCGGGCCCGGGTTTCCGGCAGCGGACGCGCCACCCAGGTGGTTCACCACTCCCCAGACAGCGTTGAGGCCAGTGGTCACGGCGCCCTCGGCCCAGCCTGCGGTGAAGGACACGTCGTCTCCGGCCAAGAAGATGCCGCGCTGGTGCTCCGGCAACTGATCCTGTTTGAAGTGGGTGAACAATCGCTGCTGGTACCGGTAGTGCCCCGGCAAGTTGGCCTTGAACGCACCCATGAAGTTGGGGTCGGCTTCCCAGGACACGGTGATCGGCTGCCCCACGATGTGGCTGGCAATATCCACACCCGGGTAGATCTGCTGTAGCGAGTGCAGCATCAGCTTCACGCGCTCGTCGGCACTGAGGGCCAGCCATTTCAGGGCGTCGTCATTCCATGTGTAGGACAGGAGCATGACAGCAGGCTTGTCCGGTCCGTCGTCGAGCAAGTACGTTGCCCGGTTGAGGCGGTCGGTGAGCGTCATGGACAGGACCTCGCGGCCGGTCTCCGGGTCGATGTCCTTCCAGAATGGACGGTCCACCATCACGAAGGTCTTGGATGACTGCATGTAGTGCGAACGCTCGATCGCGGTCCAGAGCCCTGCCGGGAACAACGCTTCCTCAGTGTGGATGCGCGTGGACAGCAGCCATGACTGGCAGGTGGTCACCACGGCCTGATAGGTGGCTTCACGTCCCCAGCTTTCGCGGACCAGCAGGTCGCCGTTCCCTGCGCGGCGGATGTTGTCCACGGCTCCGCGCGGGGAACCGCTGTGCAGGGATGCCAGCGAGGTGCCTTGGGGCCAGTAAGTAAGGTTCGACGGCGCGTGGTTCCAGAGTGCCTCGGGGAGCCTTTGCGCTCCTCCCGCAATGGAGCGGTGCTGATCATCCGCGTCCGTGTAGACCACGCGGAGGATTTCGAGGATGGAGTTGGGGAAGTCCGTGTCCCAACCGCCGGTGCCGAAGCCCACTTGGCCGAACGCCTCGCGGTGCGCGAAGCCGGCTTCCTTGAAGGACTTGCTGGCAGCGATAAAGCCGTAGAAGGTCTGCTCGTCGAGTTCCGGGAGGAGCGCGTTCCACAGTTCCTTGATCCGCTTGGTGTCGCGGGCCTTGATGGCTTCCTGCATTTCGGCGAACGCGGCGCCGTCGTTCACTGCGGCCTTCCACGCATCGGCTACTTCAAGGAAGAACTCCGGCAGCTCGTCAGCAGTGGTGGCGTAGTGCTTCTTGCCCGCGAGCTCGATCACTGTGCTCGAGGTGGCCGGCGCCATGGGGTTGGGGAATTCGTTGGTGTCCAGGCCAAGCAGGTCCACGTAGTGGTAGAACGCCTTGCCTGAGACCGGGAAGCGCATGCCGCCAAGGTCCGCCACCACGCCGGGCGCGGACGGGAAGCTCGCCGTCCTAAGGCGCCCACCGATCTGGTCGGCCTCGTAAATGACCGGCTTGAGGCCAAGTTTCATCAGCTCGTAGGCGGTGACGAGCCCGGACAGGCCCGCGCCGATGATGGCGACTTCCGTGCCGTAGAGCTCCTCGGGAACGGAGCCCAGTCCGTCCGGGTGTGCCAGGTAGTGGTCGTAGCTGAACGGAAAGTCCGGGTTCAGCATGGTGATGGGGGCTCCAGCAGGCGCGCCTGGTTCTTCGATAACAGGGAGTTCGGTGGCGATGGTCATGAGTTTGCTGCTTTCACAGATTCCGGGCTCACGGCCCTGGCGGTCAGTTCACGGTAGTCCTGCTCGCTGAGCTCGGCTACCTTGGAGTTCCGGCGTCCATAGCCGAGGTAAATGGCGATGCCTACCAGCATCCACACTCCGAAGGTGATCCAGGTGTCGGCGCCCAGGTTGAGCATCAGGTAGGCACACATCAGCGTGCCCAGGATGGGAGTGATCGGGTAGAGCGGGACCCGGAAGCTCCGCTTCAGGTCGGGGCGGTTGCGCCGCAGGTAGATGACCGCAACGTTGACCAGGGCAAAGGCAAAGAGTGTGCCGATGCTGGTGGCGTCCGCCAGTGCTCCGAGTGGAACCAAGCCCGCGGTAAGGGCGACGGCGGTCCCGATGATCAGCGTTCCGGCCACCGGAGTGCCGGTGCGGCGGGAGACGCGGCCAAAGACTTTGGGCACCATGCCATCGCGGGACATGGAAAGCATGATGCGGGTCTGGCCGTACAGAACGGTCAGCACGATGCTTGCGATGGCCAGCACAGCACCGATGGAGAAGACCAAAGCAATCCACGGCTGGCCCGTGATCTCGTGCAGGATCTGCACCAGCGCAGCTTCGGTACCGTCGAACCAGTCCCAGGGGCGGGCACCGATGGCCGCAACGGCAACCAGAACGTAGATACTGGTGACGATCACCATGGAGAGCATGATGGCCCGCGGCAGGTCTCGCTTGGGGTTCTTGGCTTCCTCGCCTGCTGTGGAGGCTGCGTCGAAACCGATGTAAGAGAAGAAGACGCTCGATGCGGCGGCAGAAACACCGGCGGCACCCATCGGCAGCAGCGGCTCGAAATTGCCTGCGTTGAAGGCGGTGAAGGCCACAGCGCAGAAGAAGATCAGGATGCCCACCTTGATGATGACAATCGCCGTGTTGATCCATGCGCTCTCGCGGGCTCCGCGGACCAGCAGAACCATGGCCAGGACCACGATCACCATGGCCGGCACGTTCACCAGGCCGCCATCCCCCGGCGGCTGGCTCATGGCATCCGGCAGGACTTGGCCGAAGGCAGCCAAGGTCTCGTTCACGTACTGCCCGGCGCCGACAGCAACGGCCGCCACTGAGACGGCGTATTCCAGCACCAGGCACCAGCCACAAATCCACGCCATGCCCTCGCCCATGGTGGCGTAGGAGTACGAGTAACTGGAGCCGGCCACCGGAACCAGCCCGGCCATTTCGGCGTAGGACACTGCGGAGAGCAGCGCAGCCATACCGGCAATGACGAACGAGATCCAGATGGCCGGCCCTGCCAGTGGCACTGATTCGCCAAGGATCACCAGGATGCCGGTGCCAAGAGTGGCTCCCACGCTGATCATGGTCAGCTGGAGCACGCCGAAGCTGCGGACCAACTGGTTTCCGCCCTCGCCGCTTCCGGCTTCGCTGACCATCTGGCCGATCGGCTTGCGGCGCAAAAGTTGCGCGCCCAGGCTTGGCCTCACGACGCTCACCTCCGCTGGGTTTTTGGTGTTCACAGGCACAGTCACCCTTGACGTCCCTTCAAAGTAGTTTCGATTTCCCCTCCACAAGACTGGCATGTGAGCCACCTCTCACCGCGGTGCAAAATGACCTATAGTGTTCAACCATGAGACGTAATGCACACTATCAAGGAGCTGCTCCGGCCGCCCTGTCCGGACAGGTCACCGTCGACCTGTCCGCGATTTCAGACAATGTCACAGCACTGAAAAAGCGCACCGAGGCGCCGTACTTCATGGCCGTAGTGAAGGGGAATGCTTACGGACATGGCCTGGTGGAAGTGGCCCGCACCGCAGTAGAGGCGGGGGCGGATTGGCTGGGAACCGCCCAGCTCACCGAGGCCATCGCGCTCCGCCAAGCAGGCATCACGGTCCCCATCCTTTCGTGGTTGTATCTGGCATCCCAGACAAGCTCCACCATTCTTCAGGCGCTGGAAAACGACATCGACGTTTCCCTCGGAAGCGTCACGCAGCTCGAGGTTCTGGCTGGTATCGCAGACCGCGTTGGCCGTCCCGCCGTCGTCCATCTTGAACTGGACAGCGGCCTGAGCCGCGGCGGTGCACGCAAGGAAGATTGGGCGGAACTCGTCACCGCCGCCCGCAAGGCCGAACTGGACGGCACCCTCCGCGTCCGGGGGCTTTGGACCCATCTGGCCTGGGCCGATGTGCCCGCCCACCCGGGCAACGCCACCGCCGTCGCGGAGTTCGAGGACGCTGTGCGGGAAGCCCGTGAAGCAGGCCTGAACCCCGAGCTCCGGCATGTTTCCAGCTCGGCGAACATCCTGGACCGGCCCGAATTCCACTTCGACATGGTCCGCGCGGGGCTCGCCATCTACGGCCTGGCACCCGCCGATCACCTGAACCCGGCGGACTTCGGCCTGCGCCCGGCGCTCAGCGTGACGGCACCCCTGGTCATGGTCAAAAAAGTCCCGGCCGGGACCGGTGTCAGCTACGAACACCAGGCCATCACCTACGAGCCGCGCTACCTCGGGCTCATTCCGCTCGGTTACGCAGACGGCATTCCCAAGGGCATCAGCGGCCGATCCGTGGTGAACATCGCGGGCCGCACCGTGCCGGTGATCGGCAAGGTCTGCATGGACCAGTTCATGGTGGACCTCGGCCCGGATGCGTCGGGAATCGACGTCGGAGACACCGCGGTGTTGTTCGGCGACCCTGCGTCCGGGGCGGCGAGCGCCGACGACTGGGGTGCTGCGATCGGCAGCCATGGGGACGAGATCATCAACAGGATCGCACCCCGCCTGCCGCGTGCGTACGCCGGCGGTGCCGACCGGGACAGCGCCTACGAGTGCCCCGACTACCAGGAGCCGGCCGCCGCCGGGCAGGGCAATGTCGCCTGAGCCCGCCACCGCCCGCCTGAGTTTCGTCACGCTCGAACAGTTCGTGGAGCAGCTGCCGCCGGAACTGAAAATGCTTCACGACGGCGGCAGCGGCACCTCGTTGCTGCGGTGGGTGGAACCGAGTGAGCTGGAGGACCCCACCCCGTACCTGCCCGAGGGTGAGTTCCTCCTCACCGCTGGGCTGCCTTTCCTGGGGAAGGGCGGCTCGGCGGCCAAGGTGGATGCCTACGTCCAGCGACTGGTGGACGCGAAAGTGGCGGCGCTGGGGTTCGGCATCAGGCCCTACTTCGACGGCGTGCCGGACGTGCTGCTGAACGCTTGCCGCAAGCACAACCTCACGTTGTTCGAGGTCCCGGAATCCGTGCCGTTCGCAGCGATTGGCCTGGAATTCTCCCAGCTGCTGGAGACGGACAATGCGCGGGTCTTCCGCCAACTTGCCGAGACCAACCGCCAACTCATGCGGGCAGTCCTCTCCCCCAGGCCCGAACACGAACTACTGGCGGCGCTGGTGCAGCGGGTGCCGGTGTGGGCCGTGCTGGTGGGGGCCGACGGACAGGTCCGGGCGCGCAGGCACAATACCGGCGGCAGCACCGGCGTCGAACATTCATTGCTGTCACCCATGCTGGAGCGGCTGCTGTCCGGCAGCGGGCCGCGCGTTGAGATGGACGGCTTCGAACAACCCGGTTCGGCGCTGGTGTTTGGGCATCCGCTGCGGAGCACCAAGGATGCGAACCTGGGGGCGTTGATCCTCGGCTCGGATGCACCGCTGACGCCTGCGCAGAACAACGTGGTGCAGTCCGCTGTGGGCTTGTTGGAACTGCTGGTGCGACAAAGGACCAGTGGGTCCTTGGCCCCCAGCCAACTGGCCACGGCGGTGCTGCTGCACCCGGACTCGTTGACGTCCGGCCCCACCAAGCATGTCAACGGCCTGAAGGACCTGCTGGCCCAGAGTCTGTCCTCCACCAGATCAGGGCAAATGCGCGTAGTGCAAGGCGTCCGGGTGGATGGCGCTGCTGACGATGGTCCTGTCCGTGAACTGCTGCAATGGCGGAGGCTCTTCGACACCAAGCTCGTGGAGATCACCGAGTATGGTTTCACGGCGATTACCCGGTTGAAGGTGGACGACGCGTTGTTGGCCGACGTCGAGAAATTGGGATGGCGCCTGGTGGTGGGCGAACCGACCGAGCTCACTGGACTCGCCGCCGCGTACCAGCGGGCCACGTCCCTGCGCAGCCGCGTGGTCACCACCGGCAAGAGCGCCCGGGTGGATGAAGTGACGTGGTCGGTTGCCGGGTTGCTGGGGCGCGAAGCCGGAACCATGCTGGCGGAGCGTCTCCTCGCGCCCGTGCTCTCACTCGAACCGGACCGGCGCGATCCGTTGCTGGCAGTCCTGCGTGGCTGGCTCAGCGAGAACGGCAGCTGGGACGGCTCGGCAAAACTCCTCGGACTGCACCGGAACAGTGTGCGGCGGCAGATCGGCGTGCTCGGCGAACTGCTGGACATGGACCTCAACCAGGCACAGGTGCGCGCCGAGCTGTGGTTTGCGTTGCAGTACGTGGAGGAGTTGATCGGCTCCGGGACAGACGGGATTGTCGCCTAGCTGCGCTGGTCCCACTGTTTGTAGAGTTCCGGCCGGCGTTCGTGCAGGTACGGGACTTCCTCCCGCGCCGCTTTCACCGTGTCCGTGCCGACCTCCGCGAACAGCAATGTTGGGGACTCCCCCGCAGCAGCGAGCAACGATCCGTCCGGACCGGCGACGACGCTGCCACCCAGGAAGTTGTACACATCCTCGTGCCCGCTGTGGTTGGCGTAGGCCACGTTGAGTTGGCTCTCCAGAGCCCGGGCTCGGATCAGGACCTGCGGAACGTTGTCGAACCCGGCGGAAAGGGCTGTTGGCACCAGCAGCAGTTCAGCGCCACGGGTCGCTGCTGCCCGCACGGCTTCCGGGAACTCGACGTCGTAGCAGATCAGCATCGAGGTGCGGATACCGTTGAAATCCACGACGGCGGGAGGTTCTTGGGCGGCGACGAACGCCTTGTGCTCCTCCGCACCGAAGAGGTGCACTTTGGCGTAGTTGAGGATCTCGGCGCCTGCGGCGTCCAGCAAAGTAGCCGTGATGTGCCATCCGCTCCCGGCGGCAGCGGGCTGCGCGCCGTCGTCGTGCGCTGCCTGGTGCTGTTGGTGCCCTATCCCCTGCTGGCTGAGGGCCGGAAGGCTGTACACCAGGCCAATGCTGTGCCGGCGGGCGATGTCGGCCAGGCGTTCCCGGATGCCGGGAAGCGTGGCTGGATCCAATTCGGCATGCAAGCGCAGTGGCGCGTAGCCAACGGGGAACAGCTCCGGAGTGAGCAGCAAGCCTGCTCCTGCCTGGGCGGCGCGCTGGGCGGCGTCGTCGATCGTTCGGAGATTGGCGTCGACGTCCATGACGGAAGCGTTCGCCTGCAGGACGGAGAGCAGCATCTTTACCACCTAGGGTTTCGCCTGGTCGCGGCGCACACGGGTGCCCGGACGTTTCTTGGTTCCAGCGTAGGCGCGGGACCTGTCCATGGGGTGGGGCATTTGGACCCGCACGCCGCCAAAGCGGGACGCATTGCCCGCAACTCTCCCGTTGTGGGGCCCGCTCTGCGCCCCACAACGTGGTTGTGGAACGCTTAGCGGGCCTCACAAGGGGTACGTATCCCATGATCTTGCGTTGGAGTATGTAGCAGTGAGTTGACTCCTTGTGTTCACTTCTTGACTACAAGGTTGTTTGTGGGGCAATCTTCTTGTCATGCCCGCTACGCAGCGCTCAACGAAGAGCCATCCAAGAAAACCTGGCTCGCAGTCCGCACTGCGCCACCTGAATCAGCAGCGCATCATCGAGTGCCTGCTGAGCGGTCCTTCCACGCAAGCTGAGCTCTCGCGGCAGACCGGGCTGTCTACGGCAACGATTTCGAACATCGTGAAAATCATGCAGGACGCGGGCCTCGTTTCCACCGAGCCCACCACCAGTTCCGGTCGCCGCGCAACCAACGTGAGGCTGAACAGCAACGGTGCGGTGGCCGTCGGCATCGACTTCGGACGCCGCCACCTGCGCGTAGTCCTCGCTTCACTGGGCTACCACGTCATCGCCGAGGATTACATCGAGTTGCCGTTGGGCCATCAGGCAGAAGAAGGCATCGCCGCGGCTGTCCTGCTGCTGGAGAAACTGCTCCGCGAAAACGGCATCGACCGCACTGCCGTGGTGGGCGCGGGCGCGGGCATTCCCGGCCCGATCGACCGCCGTTCCGGCACAGTGGCACAAGGGGCAATCCTCCCGGAATGGGTCGGCATAGACATCCTCCACCGGCTGGAGGAAGCGCTGAATTGCCCCGTCTTTGTTGACAACGATGCCAACCTCGGTGCGTTGTCCGAAGTGACATGGGGACCCCACAGCGGCGTCTCCAACCTGATGTTCCTCAAGATCGGCTCGGGCATCGGCGCGGGCTTGATACTCAACGGCTTCCCCTACTACGGCAACGTCGGCATCACGGGTGAAATAGGCCACGCGACCATCCATGAGCACGGCCTCGTGTGCCGCTGCGGGAACAGGGGTTGCCTCGAAACGATAGCGTCCACCACCACCATGATCGAACTGTTGGGCCGCGGCCAGGAGACCCTGCTGACACCTCAGGACATCGTCCGCAACTGCCTCGCCGGCGACTCTGCGACACAGCGGGTGGTGGACGACGCCGGACTGGCGGTCGGACGCGCTTTGGGCAATGTTTCCAATCTCATCAACCCGGAAGTGATCGTGGTGGGCGGCCCTCTGGCGGGCCTCGGCGACCTCTTGCTGGACCCCATCCGCAGGGGCCTGGTGCGGCATGCCGTGCCAGTGGTGGGCGAGACAACCCACCTCGCAATGTCGTCCCTCGGGGCGCGTGCAGAGGCCTTGGGAGCCGCCGCTTTGGTGTTCCAACACGCGGGCATTACCGGTAGGTAACGAAATCGTTAGCTGGATCATGCGTTCAAGTCTTGACGACAAGACGGGTGATCCAGTTTACTTTTTCATCAGACAGCCTCGCCATTGCGGGGCCGACAACGAAGTCATGCATTGGAGGCGTAAGGGCTGATGACATCCCTCGACACGCAAGGTGATCCCATCCTTTTGGAGATGCGCTCGATCACGAAGGAATTCCCAGGCGTGAAGGCCTTGTCGAACGTGAGCCTGCGTGTGATGGCCGGCGAAATCCACGCAATCTGCGGGGAAAACGGTGCCGGCAAGTCCACGCTCATGAAGGTTCTTTCCGGCGTTTACGGGTACGGAAGCTACACGGGCGACATCGTGTACCAAGCCGAAACCCAGCAGTTCAAGGACATCCGCGCCAGTGAAGCGGCCGGCATCGTGATCATTCACCAGGAACTGGCGCTGATCCCGGAACTGTCCATCATGGAGAACATCTTCCTCGGCAACGAACCCACCAAGTGGGGCGTGATCGACTGGGCCGAGGCCCGCAAGCGCTCCCTCGAACTCCTGGCCCGCGTTGGTCTCCGCGAGGATCCCGATACCCCCATCAAGGAAATCGGCGTCGGCAAGCAGCAGCTGGTGGAAATCGCCAAGGCACTGAACAAGTCCGTGAAGCTCCTGATCCTGGACGAGCCCACGGCAGCTCTGAACGAATCCGACTCCCAGCACCTCTTGGACCTGATCCTGGGCCTCAAGGGCAAGGGCATCACCTCGATCATCATTTCCCACAAGCTCAACGAGATCGAACAGATTGCAGACGAGATCACCATCATCCGTGACGGCAAATCCATCGAGACCCTGAACGTCAAGCGTGATGGCGTGGACGAGGACCGGATCATCAAGGGCATGGTGGGCCGGACGCTTGAGTCCCGCTTCCCGGACCACGAGCCGACGATCGGTGAAGTTTTCTTCGAGGTCAAGGACTGGACCGTGGGCCACCCCCAGATCCAGGATCGCCTGATCTGCAAGGGCTCCAACTTCTATGTACGCCGCGGCGAAATTGTCGGTTTCGCAGGACTCATGGGCGCCGGACGCACAGAGCTGGCCCGTTCCCTCTTTGGACACTCTTACGGCCGCTTCATCAAAGGCCAGGTCTACAAGGACGGCAAGCAGGTCGACCTCCGCAGCGTCAAGCAAGCGATCGACGCCGGACTCGGTTACGTCACTGAGGACCGCAAATCCCTGGGCCTGAACCTGCTGGACGACATCAAGACCACCACGGTGTCGGCGGCGCTGAACAAGATCAGCAGCTACTCCGTGGTGGATACCCGCAAGGAATTCTCCGTTGCCGAGGAGTACCGGAAGTCCTTGCGGACCAAGACCCCGTCGGTGGAGGAAGGCGTAGCCAAGCTCTCCGGTGGCAACCAGCAAAAAGTGGTGCTGGCCAAGTGGATGTTCACCGATCCGGACCTCCTGATCCTGGACGAACCCACCCGCGGAATCGACGTCGGTGCCAAGTACGAGATCTACGGCATCATCCAGAAACTCGCGAACCAGGGCAAGGGAGTGATTGTCATTTCCTCGGAGCTCCCGGAGCTTCTGGGCCTGTCCGACCGCATTTACACCATTTTTGAAGGCGCCATCACCGGCGTCCTGGACAAGAACGAAGCAAGCCAGGAAAGCCTCATGAAGCTCATGACTTCCGCCCGCAAAACCGCCTGACCGTTGGCCCAGCCTCGCCCCTTCCTGACACAAGGACCAAAACAATGAACGCGCTCAAGAAGCTATTTGGTGGCAATACCCGCCAGTTTGGCATGATCTTCGCCCTGGTGGCACTTATCGTCTTCTTCCAGATCTTCACCGAGGGCCGCACGCTGACCCCCGGCAACGTGATCAACCTGTTCAACGGCAACTCCTACATCCTGATCCTGGCCATCGGCATGGTCCTGGTCATCATCGCCGGACACATTGACCTCTCCGTTGGGTCCGTGGCCGCCTTCGTGGGCGTTTTCGTAGCCCTGGCAATGCGTGACTGGGGCTTCCCCTGGTGGGCCGGCGTGCTCTTCGGACTCGTCCTGGGAGCCGTGATCGGCGCCTGGCAAGGGTTCTGGGTGGCGTATGTGGGCATACCTGCCTTCATCGTGACCCTGGCAGGCATGCTCCTGTTCCGAGGCTTCAACCAGTTTGTTGGCAAGTCCAACACCATCCCCGTCCCCAAAGAGTTCCAGTTCCTCGGTTCCGGCTACCTGCCGGAGGTTGGCCCGGATACAGGCTTCAACAACCTCACGGTACTGCTCGGCCTGGTGGCCGTAGCCTTCGTGGTCATCATGTCCCTGCGTGCCCGCGCCACCAGCAAGGCACTTGGCTCCGACGTTCCCGAACTCTGGGTTGAGGTCACCAAGCTGGTCCTGATCTGCGGTGCCATCCTCTACGCCACGTACCTCTTCGCCACGGGCCGCCCCGGCACTTCCTTCCCCATCCCCGGCCTGATCCTCGCCGTCCTGGTCCTCATTTATGGTTTCATCGCAGACAAGACCGTCCTGGGCCGCCACGTCTACGCCGTGGGTGGCAACCGCCACGCAGCTGAACTGTCCGGTGTGCAGTCCAAGAAGGTCAACTTCCTGGTCATGATGAACATGTCCGTCCTCGCCGGCCTGGCAGGCATGATCTTCGTTGGACGTTCCACCGCATCCGGCCCGTTCGACGGTGTCGGTTGGGAACTGGACGCCATTGCGGCCGTCTTCATCGGTGGCGCAGCAGTCACCGGTGGTGTTGGCACCGTGATCGGCTCAATCGTTGGTGGCCTGGTCATGGCCGTCCTCAACAACGGCCTCCAGCTGTTGGGCGTTGGCGCCGACCTTACCCAGATCATCAAGGGCCTGGTGCTCCTGGCAGCAGTCGCCTTCGATGTCTACAACAAGTCGCAGGGCAAGCGTTCCATTACCGGACTGCTGATGAAGAACTTCCAGCGCAACAACGAGATCAAGCCCGACGAAACCACATCCACCAAAGAGGTCATCTCCAAGGAAGCGTAATCCGCGTCCTGACAGACTCGCTCCACCCCACCCACACAGAAAGTGAACCAAGATATGCGAATGTTTGGTAAAGCAGGAAAGGCAGCAGCAGTCGCTGCCATCGCGGCACTGGCGCTGACAGCCTGCGGCCGCTCTGACAGCGGCTCAAGCACCAGCACGGCAGGCGGGGAAGCGTTCCCCAAGGACTCGCTGATCGGCGTCGCACTTCCGCAGAAGACCAGTGAAAACTGGGTCCTCGCGGAGAAGCTGTTCAACGACGGCCTCACCAGCGCCGGCTTCAAGCCGGACGTACAGTTCGCCAACGGCGGCGTGTCCGAGCAGCAGAACCAGATCAGTGCCATGGTCACCAAGGGTGCCAAGGTCATCATTGTGGGAGCCATCGACGGCGCCCAGCTGGGTACGCAGCTTCAGCAGGCCAAGGAATCCGGCGCCACCATCATCGCTTACGACCGCCTGCTCCTGAACACCGAGAACGTGGACTACTACGTGGCCTACGACAACTTCAAGGTTGGTGAACTGCAGGGCCAGGCCCTGTTGGACGGCATGAAGGCCAAGAAGGCTTCCGGCCCTTACAACATCGAACTGTTCGCAGGCTCCCCGGATGATGCCAACGCAAAGGTCTTCTTCGACGGCGCCATGAGCGTCCTGAAGCCGAAGATCGACGACGGCACCCTCAAGGTAGTCTCCGGCCAAACCTCGTTCGAGCAGGCTGTGACCCAGGGCTGGAAGGCAGAAAACGCCCAGCGTCGCGCTGACACGCTGCTTACCGGCAGCTACGGCACCGCTTCCCTGGACGGCGTCCTGTCCCCGAACGACACCCTGGCCCGCGCAGTGCTGACGTCCGTCAAGGCCGCCGGCAAGCCGCTCCCTGTTGTCACCGGCCAGGACTCCGAAGTTGAGTCTGTGAAGTCGATCATCGCCGGCGAGCAGTACTCCACCATCAACAAGGACACCCGCAAGCTCGTTGAGCACGCCATCACCATGGTGAAGGACCTCCAGGCCGGTAAGGAACTGGAAATCAACGACAAGGATTCCTACAAGAACGGCGTCAAGACCGTCCCGGCTTACCTCCTCCCGCCGCAGATCGTTACGGCAGAGAACGTCAAGACGGCATACGTCGACGATCCGGTACTCGGCCCGATCACCAAGTAATTGGTCACCAAGTAACACCTTTTACAAAGCAAGCCCCGGTCCGCCAGCAGGCGGGCCGGGGCTTTCGCTTTGCCGCTTTGAACCGCGCCGTCTGCTACTTCCCCTCGCGGACCTTGATCACCCCGGGGCCTGAGAAGTTGAGCACGGCGTTCCGGACTGCTGCTGGCGATTTCAGCGTCTTGTATCCGTAGGCGTCCGAGGGCGACCACCCGACGTCGGACGTGAAGTCACGATTGGCCCACTCAGGCACCGCGGTCCCTGACTCAGCTGCGGCCGCGATCGCTTCAGCTTTCCGCTTCGCGAAGGAACCTTCAGCGACGGCGTTCAGGTCAACGGACTCGCCATTGAACCAGGACCCCGTGTCGCTGAACATGTTGCCGTTGTAGCTGCTTACTGTGATGGATTTGTCCGCATCGGCGCCGTCGTAGTCGAAGGCGTTGTATTCGGAAAAGATCCTTGAGTCATACCCCGCTCCCAAGAAATAGCTGGTTCCGCCCTGAGCTTCGCTGATCATGGGGTAATCCGGGTCATCGACGCTGCCCACGAAGTAGTTGTTAAGGACGTGAACCTGCCCAAATCGGACGCGGGGTCCTCGTTGCTGCGTGTTCTCGAACAGGTTGGAGATGAAGCTGACGCGCAGTTTCCCGCCGTCCTTGTCCACGTGCTCATCACCGGAGCCCAGGAGGCTGGTCTTGTCATGGTCGCGGAGCTGGCTGTTGGAAATGGTGACGAAGTCCGTACCGTCCTTCAGGTCCAGGAGGCCGTCGTGCCGGATCACGGGTTCGTTTTTGAAGTCCTTCGGCGCTTCGCTGTCGGGGTAGCGTCCGTCGGTCAGGAGGACGTGGTCAATCCAGATGTGGTCGGACGTCACGGCAGACAGGCAGTCAAAGCGGGCGTTCCAGGCGCCGTCCCCGTCGTCCGGTGACCAGGTGGTGAACCAGTCCACGGGTGATTCGATGCTGAGGTTCCGGATGACCACGTTGCTCGCGACATGCATGATCACGTTTGCGCCCACCAGTCCCGCAGCATCGTCCAACCCCAGCAACGTGGTGTTGCTCGGGAGGTTTACCTCAATCTGCCGCTTCATGGCATTACTTCCCTGCTGGCGTAACTGCCGCATCTGCTTGCAATAAGGGAAAGCTTGATCGCTCCAGGTCTTGCCGTTGTCCAGGAAGCAGCTCATGTACTTCTGGATGTCGTAGCCAGGCGCGTAGTCCTGCTCTCCCATGACCGAGCCGTCGGCAGCCTCATTGCCGTTGATGGTTCCCCTGACGTAGATGATTTTCGGTGCCTTGGGGTCTCCGTTGTTCAACGTTGCCGCTTTCAGCTCGGCCAACGTGCTGACCACGTGAATGTTTCCCGGCGGGGCGTCGGAACCACCGTTGGTTCCCGGCCCTACCGATGCCCAGCCCGTGGGAGCGGAGTCGTGGACTGAGACTGTGGGGGAACCGTGCACAGTGACCGGCTCGGCCTGACTGGCAGGAGCCGTCGCCAGCGAAACTGCAAGGGTGATGCCGAGGATGGTGGACACTGGCGTGAGGTGCAGTGGTTTGGTGCGCGGATTTTGTGGTGCTGTGGACGTCATTGGCCTGTTTTCCGGCATGCCAAATAGAGCACATGCCTTGTAGGGATGGGCAATTCGACTAGCTGAGGAACCTTGCCCCACCGGCGAGAAAGCGCTTTCTCCGGGGCTTTCCTATTATGCCTGTGCCGCTCGCCACGCTGTCAAGAGTTGTTCGGAAGACGTACTCGTCGCTTTGCCACAACCTTTCACAGCCCACGCATAGCTTCGGCAGGCTTCACGCACAGCAGTACTCACGAGTCTTGGATCTGCGGCCCACGTTCAGTGGGTCCCTAGAACTTGCAGGTCAAGAGGAGAAACGTGAGCGTCCTTGCCCGAAGCGTAGGCAATGCCTTCCGCAATAAAATCAGAACGGCGGCCGTTGTCGCCGTCCTGGCCGTAGCCATCGGCCTGGCACTGGCCATGCTCGTGGCCAATCAAGCAGTGGGCGCCAAGGTCCAGGAGCTCAACGCCTCCGTGGGCACCACCCTGACAGTGAATCCGGCAGGCGGCCAAGGCTTTGAGGGCGGCGGCGAACCACTGACGACGGCGGAGGCTGAGACTGCGGCTTCGGTGGCCAACGTGACGGCGGTAGTGGGGACCAAGGCTTTGCGTCTTCAGACATCCACCACGGCAACCACCGGTTCAACTACGGGCACAACCCAGCAGGCCGGACCCGGAGGTGGCTTCGGCCCCGGCGGGCAGCAGGCGACGGTCAGCACCAACCTGACGGCCGCCGTCGACGCCGGTACGCTGGGCAACCGCAACGGCTCCGCGGGAACAACAACAGGAACCACCGGCACAACCCAGCCCGCGCGCACTCTCCCGATCACCGCGACGGGCATCGGGGCCGAGGTGGACAGCACGGGTAAAGCCTTGGACATCACCAGCGGCAGCGGGCTGGGCGACTACGCCACGGCCGAAGCGAAGGCACTTGTGGGCACCTCGCTTGCGGAGAAGAACAGCCTGACAGTGGGCTCCACTTTCACCATCCAGGACAAGACGTTCACCGTGTCAGGCATCTTCGACGCCGGCACCACGTTCGGCAACAACGCCGTCTACGTCACCCTGCCGGAAGCCCAAACGTTGGCTGAAACCCCGGATGAGCTCTCCACCATGATCGTCACGGTCAACAGCATGGAGAACGTGGACAGCACCAAGACCGCTGTCCAGGACGCACTCGGCACGGACAAGGCCGATGTCACCCAGGGCCAGCGCAACCTCGAAACCGCCGTCAGCTCACTGGACAGCGTCAAGAACATCTCGCTGATCGCCTTCATCGCGGCCCTCGCCACCGCAGGCATCATCATTCTGCTCATCATGGTCATGCTGGTCCGGGAGCGCCGCCGCGAAATCGGTGTCCTCAAGGCTATCGGTGCCCGCAACCGCACCATCGGCCTGCAGTTCGTCCTCGAGTCGCTGGTCCTGGTAGCCCTTGGCAGCGTGGTGGGCGCCGTGATTGCTTCGCTGGCCAGCGGCGGTATCGCCTCAGCGCTCATCAGCTCGAATTCAAGCACGACGACAGCCACCACCGCCCAGCGCGGTGGCGGACTCGCTGGGGCCATGCCCAACGGCGCGGTCCCAGGTGGCGGGGTGGGCGGTGGCGGCATGGGCGGTGGCCAGGGTGGTCCCTTCGGCGGTGCCTCACAGTTGCTGACCTCTGTCACCGCGAGCGTCTCCCCCGGCGTCCTCGCAGCCGGCATCGCAGCAGTGTTCGCGGTGGCTATCATCGGCGCGCTGGTCCCGGCATTGCTGACCGCCCGTATCCGTCCCATTGAAGTACTCCGAGGAGAATAGCCGTGATCGTAGTCAAGGACCTGGTCCGTCAGTTCAAGTCCGGTGACCGGACCATCAAACCGGTCAACGGCGTGAGTTTCGAGCTCGAAAAGGGTTCGCTGGCATCCATCATGGGCAAGAGCGGCAGCGGCAAGAGCACGCTGTTGTCCCTCTTGGGTGCGCTGGACAAGCCCACCTCAGGGGACGTCGTCGTGGATGGCGTCAGCCTGGCAGGACTCCCGGACGGCAAGCTGACCGAGTACCGTCGCCGGGACATCGGCTTCGTGTTCCAGCAGTTCAACCTGATTCCCAACCTCAGCGCCGTGGACAACGTCATGCTGCCCATGGAGTTCGCCGGGGTCCGGAAGGCGGCCCGACTGCAGCGCGCCAAGGAGTTGCTGGAACAGGTGCAATTGGATCCGGAGAAGCACTCACGCAGGACCAACCGGCTGTCCGGCGGCGAGCAGCAGCGCGTGGCGATCGCCCGTGCGCTGGCCAACGAGCCCAAGCTGATCCTCGCTGATGAGCCCACCGGCAACCTGGACGAGCAAACTGGTGAGCACATCATCGCGCTGCTCAGCTCACTGAGCCGCGACCACAACACCACCATCCTGGTGGTCACGCATGACCGCAGCCTGGCCCAGAAGACCGAACGCTGCTTCCGGCTTCAGCAGGGCCGGCTCACCGAGGAGGTCAGAACCGGATCGCGTCGATGACCTTGACGCGCACCGCCACGAGCGCGGGGATGGCTCCGGCGATTGCGCCAACAAGGACTGCCGCACCGAATCCCAAGAACGCGGCGTCGATGGGGAATGCCGGGTATTCGGTGAGCCCCGGGGCCACCTTCGACTCGATCCACGGGTGCTTGACTACCGCGACTGCCAGCATGACGCCCGCCAGGCCGGCGACCGCGGTGGCCACCACGGATTCCATCATGACGCCCACGAAGATCCGGCCGGAGGTAGCCCCGAAGCTTCGACGGATGCCGATTTCCCGGACCCGGTAGCGGACGGTGACCATGGAGATGTTGAGCATTCCCACGGCGCCAAGCAGCAGGACCAGCCCGGCTACTCCACCCACCACCAGCTGCACGGGAGCCAAAGGGTCGCCCCAAGCGGCGTAATCCATGCGGTCTGCCTGGGCGTAGTAGCCGGGGAACTGCCCTTGGAGATCGGCAGTAATCGCTCCCTTGAGGGCCTCGGCCTGCTCCTCGCCTACCCACATTTTGAACTGAGACATCTGGGACTGCATCCCAGTCATCGCAGCCCCCTCGGACAGGATGAACGCGGCAGGTGGGGTGTCCGGGTAGGAATCAGGCACGACGCCGATGATCACCGCCGTGGCCGGCTGCTCACCCGGGATCCTCACCGTGGGATTGGCGGACAGGTTGGGCCGGCCGGCTTGGTTGTAGAAAGCTTCGGAAACCACGACGGCGGGCGCAAGCCTTTGGCCGTCGTCGGCCGCGAACCAGCTGCCCTGCTGGAGCGGGACCCGGTGGATGATGCCGTAGCCGACGTCCACGATGGTGACGTTCACGCCGGTCACACCGCGGGGAAATTGAAAGCCTGCCTGGGTTTGGCCCACATGCGTTGACGTGGTGATGCCGTAGCGCTGCTGGATCCCTTGATAGGCCTTTTCGAGCCTCGCTGGATCCGGCGGGGTGGGTCCGCCGACGTTCAAGGAGAGCGTCGCTACCCGGCCGCCGTTTCGTTCAGATTGATATTTGTAGCCTTCGCGGGCCAGATTTCCGACGCCCACCACGGAGGTCAGCGCGGCCACGGACAAGGCCACTCCCAGGAGAGCCAAGAGAATCCGGACTTTGTTGATCCGAAGTTCCTGCCACGCTTCGACGATGGTGGAAACCACACCGGTCATGCGCTGACTCCCGCCGCTGCGGGCACTGATAGTGGGCTGAGCACGCCCGAGTCCAATCGGTAGCACGCCCGGGCCAGTGCGGCCACGTTGGTGTCGTGGGTGATGGTGACCAAGGCCGCTGCGGTTTCCGTAGCGACGGTGTCCAACAAAGCCATGACGGACTGGCCTGTCTCGACGTCAAGTGCTCCGGTTGGTTCATCGGCCAGGATCAGCCTGGGCCTGCGGACCAAGGCCCGGGCGATGGCCACACGCTGTTGTTCACCGCCGGAGAGCATGTTGGGCATGGTGGTGGCGCGGGCGGCAAGGCCAACCCTGTCCAGCATGTCCATGGCGATCTCGCGGCGGCGCCAGAACTCCTTGCCCTTGGCATAGAACAATGGGGTGATCACGTTGTCCAAGGCGCTGCGTCCGGGCAACAAGTTGAACTGCTGGAAAACGAAGCCCACGGTGGAACCACGGAGGCGGGCACGGGCATTGTTGCCCAGCCGGTCCGCGGGTTGGCCGAGGAACTCCAGCTCGCCCGATGTCGGAACATCGAGCAAGCCCAGCAAATTCAGGAGCGTGGACTTGCCGCAACCCGAACGGCCCACGATCGCTGTGTGATCCCCGCTGTACACCTCAAGGTCGATGCCCTTGAGGATGTGCAACCGCTGCTCGTCAGGCAGCGTGACGGAGCGGGTCACCGAGCGGAGGCTGACCAGCGTTTCCTTGGAAGTTTCCTTCTGCGGTTCCTTGGGTGTTTCCTCGCGTGAGTCTTCCATGGCCCTAGCCTGCCGGGGCGTAGGCGATCTGGCCCGGCCCCATCATGGGGTTCGGGGCAGCCGGTGCACCGGGAACGAATTCCAGGACCTGTTCACCTTCGGCCAGCCCGGAGGTCACTTCAACCACGGAGCCATCATTGAGGCCCAACTGGACGGTGCGCTGCTCAGGAGCCGCCCCTGCCCCGCCCGGTCCGGCAATCCAGACGATCCCGTCCTTGACGCTGCCCTTCACCGAGGTCAAAGGAACCGTCACCACGTCAGGGGCCACTCCGGCGCTGACCGTCATGGTGGCTCCGAGGCCCGCGAAGACCTGCTGGTCCGCAGGGATCGCGCAGCTCAACGTACCTGTGGGATTGCCGCCTTCTTCAGGCTGGCTCCCGCCGGCCCCGGGACCCGGGATCGCTGCGCCCACGCCCATGCCGGCACCTCCGCCGGTGGCGGACAAACCGCCCGAGGCGCTGCCGCCGTCGTCGGACGCGTTGTTCTTAAGCGTCACGTCGGCGCACTGGAACGGCGCCGGTCCACCCACCAAGGCAATCTCCGCGGGGCCGGGCTTGCCGAGCAAACGGTACTGCTGGGCGGCCGTCACCGAGCCGGCCACCGTGTAGGTTCCGGGATCGATCTTGCCCACTGCCTCGCCGACGGTGACCTGCTGGTCAATAAGCGTTGACAAGGACTGCAGGGTTCCAGCGCTGGGAGCGGGGATGTCGAAGTAGTCGTAGACAGGTTTGGCTGTGGTGGGGGTCCCGTCCTTGGAAACTTGCGGGGCCTGGACTGCACGCTCGGCCTTGACCTGGAAGAGGGCATCGCCCTTGGCCACGGTGGCACCTTGGTCCACGAAGATCTTGATGACCTTGCCCGCGGAAGTGCTGCGGACGGTATCGGCGGCGTCGCTCTGGACGGTGCCCTTGATCTCCACGGTGTTGGTGACGGTGGCGCGGGTAGCGGGGACCACCGGGATATCCACCTGGGCCAACGGCGCCGGCTCGGATCCTGTCGCTTCAAGACCATCCACAAAGGCGATCTTGACCAATGCCACCGCGATTATCGCGAAAACCAACAACCAGGCAACCGGCAAAATGACGCGCCGAAAAGTACCCATCCCTGCTCCATTTCGGTAACTCCCCACAGAACCTCTGCGAGGGATGATGGGCTAAGCCTAAGCGAGGAATTTTGTGCTGCTGGCCATTCGTGTGACTTGACAGAACGCTTAGTGTGCCGGGAAATCAGAAATAAGCGTTTGGATCCGCAAGCGCCGAAAGAGCTCCCACCACCGCCACGGTGAGCGGGACGGCGCACAATACGATGAGAGGCCACCAAAATGACAGGGGGCGGGGGCCGCGGTGCGCGCTACGCGACATCATGAGGCACGGTAGGAAGAACGGAAGAAAAAAGACGCCGAATGCCAGCACCGCCATCAGGAGTTCGCCTTCAGAACATCCGGATCCCAAGGTGTCCTGGGTGCATTCCATCCGCGATGGGTAGAATCCCAACGCAAATCCGAGGAATGCAGCAGCGGGCACGGAAACAATGGCACCGATCAGCGAGACCACTATTAAGGCAATTCGCGGGCCCGCTGAAGGCCTTACAATTTTCGTTTCCATACTCCCCCAACAACTGCATTTCCCAGCCGAGGCTACCAGCAGGTCCGGACCGGCTGTGCACCGTGTGGGCGGGCGCACCCGTACCCGCGGGGCGCACCCCTCGTTCCCTGCGGGCGCACCCGTACCCGCCGGGCGCACCCCTCGTTCCCTGCGGGCGCACCCGTACCCGCCGGGCGCTCCCCTCGTTCCCTGCGGGCGC